>DATIQI010000234.1:0-5318 GCA_035470985.1 Acidobacteriota bacterium | reverse complement strand
TTCGGCGTCCCGGTCGCGCGCGACGAGGACGCGGTGCGGATCGCGGGCGGCGCGCCCCTTCACGGCGCCGAGATCGACGTTCCGGGCGACGCCTCCGCCGCGGCGTTCCTGGCGGCCGCGGCCGCGCTCGTGCCGCGCTCCGACCTCCTCCTCAAGGGCGTCGGCGTGAACCCGACGCGGCGCGCCTTCTTCTCGCTCCTCGCGCGGGCCGGCGCCTCCGTCGCCTATGAAAACGAGCGGCTCTTCGGCGACGAGCCGGTGGCCGACGTGCGGATCCGCCACCAGACGCTTCGCGCGATCACGGTCGGCCCGTCCGACGTCCCGGCGCTCATCGACGAACTCCCGCTCGTGGCCGTTCTCGCCGCCTTCGCGCGCGGCGCGAGCGAGGTGACGGGCGCGGCGGAGCTTCGCCTGAAGGAGTCCGACCGGATCGGCGCCGTGGCGGACGGGCTCCGCGCCATCGGCGCGCGCGTCGAGCCGCGCGAGGACGGCTGGCTCGTCGAGGGATCGGAGCGCCTCGCGGGAGGGCGCGTCGAGGCGCGCGGTGATCACCGGATCGCGATGGCGTTCCTGGTCGCGGGGCTTCGCGCGAAGGAGGGCGTCACCGTGGAGGGCGCCGAGGCGATCGCCGTGTCGGACCCCGGGTTCCTCCCGCGTCTGAAGGCGCTCGCGCGTTGAAGCCCTTCGTCCTCGCCATCGACGGACCCGCCGGAGCGGGGAAGAGCGTCACGGCGCGCGCCGTCGCCGAGCGCCTCGGGCTTCGCCACGTCGATTCGGGGGCCATGTACCGGACGGTCGGCTGGCTGGCCGGCGCGAGGGGCGTATCGCTCGCCGACGAGCGGGCCATCCTCGCGCTCCTCGAGACCGTGCGGATCGAGGCGGCGCCGGAGGGACTCCGCGCCGGAGGAACGCTCGTCGAGCCGCACATCCGAACCGCCGAGGCGGGCGAGGCGGCGTCGCGCGTCGCGGTCCACCCGCGGCTCCGGGAGCGCCTCGTCGAGATCCAGCGGTCGCTGGCGGCGCCCCCCGGGCTGGTGATGGAGGGGCGGGACATCGGGACGGTGGTCTTCCCGGACGCGGATCTGAAGATCTTTCTGACCGCCTCGGTCGAAGCGAGGGCGCGCCGCCGCCACCTGGAGCTGGAGGGACGGGGCGAGCCGGCCGATCTCGGGGCCATCGAGGCGATGATCCGCGATCGGGACCGGCGCGACGAGGAACGCGCCGCGAGCCCCCTGAAGCCGGCGCCCGACGCTATCCCGCTCGACACGACCTCGCTCGCGCTGGCGGAGCAGGTCGACCTCGCCTCCCACTGGGCCCGCCTCGCGAAGGCCGGCCCGGGGCGGATGCGGCCCTTCCTCCAGTTCGGCCACGACTTCTGTCTCTGGTTCGCTCGGATCTTCCTGAAGCTCCGGGTGGAGGGGCTGGAGCACATTCCGCGCTCCGGGCCGGTCATCGTGGCCTCCAACCACATCTCCTTCTGGGATCCGCCCCTCGTCGGCTCGGTCATCGCCCGGGCGCCTCACTTCGTGGCGAAGGCGGAGCTCTTCGAAAACCCCCTGTTCGGGGCTATGCTCAAGGGGTATAATGCCATCCCGATTCACAGGGGCCCCCAGGCGCGGCGCGGGTTGCGCGGCGCCGAGGATGTCTTGGGCAGCGGGGGGCTCATCGTGATCTTCCCCGAGGGGACGAGGAGCAAGACCGGCTCGTTCTTGCCGCCGAAACCCGGCATCACCCGGCTCGCGGCGCTGACCCGGTCCCCCATCGTGCCGGCCCGGATATCCGGGTCCCGCCAGATCCGACGTTCCATGCTTCGGAAGGTGGAGGTGAGGATCGTGTTCGGCGCGCCGATGATGCCTCCAGTCGGGGAAGAGACCTCCCGCGAGGGGGGGCGGGCGTACGCTCGTCGGATCATGGACGCGATCGGCGCGCTGTGACCCCGCGAACGAGGCGAAGGGAGACGAAGAGCGCATGGACGTGATCGTGGCCGACAACGCCGGGTTCTGCTTCGGCGTGAAGCGGGCGATCAAGATGGCGAACGAGACGCTGGACGCGGCCGACGGCGGCGTCCAGGCCCTGGGGCCCTTGATCCACAATCCCCAGGTGGTCGGCTCGTTCCAGAAGCGCGGCTTGCGCGTCGCCAGCTCGACGGACGACATCGATTCGGGCTCCACGGTCGTGATCCGGTCGCACGGCGTCGGTCCGACCGTGAAGCTGGGGCTGGAGGCGAGGGGACTGAAGGTGGTGGACACCACCTGCCCGTTCGTCACGAAGGCCCAGTGGTACGCCGCGAAGCTGATCGAGGACGGCTACAAGGTCGTCGTGATCGGCGACGCGAAGCATCCCGAAGTGGTCGGGATCGTCGCGCACACCCGCGGCCAGGCGATCGTGCTGAACACGGTGGCCGAGGTGGAAGCGCTGAAGTTCATCGGCCGGATGGGCGTGGTCTTCCAGACGACGCATTCGATGGGGCACGTGCAGGAAGTCGTGGGCGCGCTCCTGAAGCGGAGCAAGGAAGTCCGCGTCTACAACACGCTCTGCGGCGCCACGACGGCGATGCAGAAGACGGCGGTGGAGCTGGCCCCCGACGTGGACGCCATGGTCATCGTGGGCGGCCGGCTCAGCGCGAACACGGCGCAGCTCGCGGAGGTCTGCCGGCGGGTGAACCCCCGCGTGCTGCAGATCGAATCGGCCGCGGAGCTCGCGCCGGAGTGGTTCTCGGGGGTCACGAAGGTCGGCGTCTCCGCCGGCGCTTCGACGCCCGATGAAGTGATCGCGGAAGTGGTGGACCGGCTCACGCTGATGGAGCCGGCGGACGCTTCCGCCTGACGACGGCAGCACCGGCCCGAGACCCGGGCCATATTTCATAGAAGCAGGAGGCATCACAACGCACATGGTTCGACGGCAAGACGAGGAACTGGACGTTCGAGACGACGGAGGGGACGACGCGGAAACCGAGGCGAAGCCCCGGAAGCGCCGCAGCACGACCCGCTTCGTCAATCAGGATCCGGAGGACGTGGAGGCGGGCATCGCCGTCGCCACGCTCGACCCGGACGAGGAGCCCAGCGCGATGGGGCAATGGCTGCAGCTGTACGAGCAGTCGCTCCAGGACCTCGAAGAAGGGGAGATCGTTCGCGGCCGCGTCCTCAAGATCGACGACAAGGAAGTCACGGTGGACGTGGGCTTCAAGTCGGAAGGCGTCATCCCGGTCGAGGAGTTCCCCGACCTGGAGGGCGTGAAGGTCGGCGACGAGATCGAGGTCTTCCTCGAGAAGACCGAGAATCAGGACGGCTTGGTCGTCCTCTCGAAGCAGCGCGCCGACTTCGTGAAGGTCTGGGACCGCGTGAAGAGCGCGGCGGACAAGGGCGAGCTGGTGGAAGGCCGCCTGGTCCGGAAGATCAAGGGCGGCGTGGTCGTCGATCTCTACGGCGTGGAGGCCTTCCTCCCCGGCTCGCAGATCGCGCTGCGCCAGGTGCAGAACGTGGACGCCCTGATCGGCCAGTCCATGGAATTCAAGATCATCAAGCTGAACAAGCGGCGGCGGAACATCGTCGTGTCGCGCCGTTCGGTTCTGGAAGAGCACCGCGCGAAGCAGAAGAGCGAGATCATCCAGGAGCTGGCGAAGGATCAGATCCGCGAGGGAATCGTGAAGAACATCACCGATTTCGGCGCGTTCGTGGACCTCGGCGGCATCGACGGCCTGCTCCACATCACGGACATGTCGTGGGGCCGCGTCAGCCACCCGTCGGAGCTCGTCTCCATCGGCGAGAAGATCAAGGTGAAGGTCCTCTCGTTCGATCCGGAGAAGGAGCGCATCTCGCTCGGCATGAAGCAGCTCACGCCGTATCCGTGGGAGGACGTGGACAAGCGCTACACCGTGACCCAGAAGGTGAAGGGCCGCGTGGTCAGCATCACCGACTACGGCGCGTTCGTGGAGCTGGAGAAGGGGATCGAGGGCCTGATCCACATCTCCGAGATGTCCTGGACGCGGCACGTGCGCCATCCGTCCAAGGTGGTGGCCATCGGGGACGAAGTCGAGACGATGATCCTGAAGATCGACAAGGAGAACGAGAAGATCTCCCTCGGCCTGAAGCAGACCGAGCCCGATCCGTGGCTCACGCTCGACCAGCGCTTCCCGATCGGCACGCGCCTTCAAGGGAAGGTCCGCAACCTGACCAACTTCGGCGCCTTCGTGGAGATCGAGGAGGGGATCGACGGACTCGTCCACATCAGCGACATGTCGTGGACGCGCCGGGTCTCCCATCCGAGCGAATTGCTCAAGAAGGGCGACAAGATCGACGTCGTGGTCCTCGCGATCGACAAGGACGCGCGGCGGATCTCCCTGGGACTGAAGCAGGTCTCGGACGATCCGTGGCCGACCCTGGCGGAGCGCTATCTCCCCGACATGCTGGCGAAGGGGAAGGTGGTCCGCCTGCTCGACCGGGGCGCCATCGTCGACCTGGAAGACGGCATCGAGGGGTTCATCCCGCTCTCCCAGCTCGGCATCGAGGGGCTGAAGAAGCCCTCCGACAGCTTCAAGCCGGGCGACGAAGTGGAAGTGAAGGTCACCCGGGTGGACGCCCAGGCGCACCGGATCATCCTGAGCGCGCGGGCCTGGCTCGCCGATCAGGACCGGGCGACGCAAGACGCGTTCGCCGAGAAGTTCAAGCCGAATCCCACGGAGAGCGATGAAGCGCCCGCCGTCGAGGAGCCGGCGCCGGCCGAGGAAGACGCCTCCGCGTAGGCCCCTCGTGCCGCGCATCGACAGCATCCCTCCCGAGGAGCGCCCCGGCGCTCCTCGGGTTTCTTTTTTCACGCTCGGCTGTCGCCTGAACCAGCACGACACGGCGGCGATGCGGAGCGATCTCGCGAACGCCGGCTGGAGCGCGCCGGAGCGCGGCGGCGCGGCCGGCTCCGACGTGGCCGTGGTGAACACCTGCACCGTGACGCGCCGCGCGGACCAGGTGTCGCGCCAGATGATCCGGAGGATCGCGCGCGAGGCGCCGGGAACCCGCATCGTCGTCACGGGCTGCTACGCGCAGCGGGCGCCCGAAGAGCTGCGCGGCCTGCCCGGCGTGGCGCTCGTTCTCGGAACGGCGGAACGGGAGCGGATCGCCGCGTGGCTCCCGGCGGGGGACGAGGCGGGCCGCGACCGCTCGGGCGCCTCCGATGCGGCCGCCGGGGTCTCGGTCTCGCCCGGGAGGGCGCGGCGCGCGGGCCTCGCCGCGGCCGCCGCGCCGCTTCGCTTCGGCCGCACGCGGGCGCTCCTGAAGGTGCAGGACGGCTGCGACACCTTCTGCTCCTACTGCGTCGTTCCCTAC
>DATIQI010000233.1:0-8454 GCA_035470985.1 Acidobacteriota bacterium | reverse complement strand
GCCGATTCGAGCGCGAGCGACGGCGCGCGCTACCAGTTCGCGGCGGCCGACTCGGGCACCGCCACGGTCGCCGTCCGCGACACGCTCGCCGAGACGATCCGCTTCCGGGTTAGCGGCCCCGGACTTGCGACGGCCGAGACGGCGCCGGTGACCATCGCGCCGGCGGCGCCGACCCAGATCGCGCTCGTCTCCGGCGACGGTCAGACCGGCGTCGCGGGGGACACGCTGGCCGCGCCGCTTCGCGTCCGCGCGCGCGACTCCTTCGGCAATCCGGCGCCCGGCGCCGTGGTCCGTTACGGCGTGACGGCCGGCGGGGGCGCGATCGACGCCGTCCTCGGCGGCGGTCCCGATACCGACGCGGTCGCGGACGCCTCGGGCGTCGCCACGTGCGACGTCTGGCGCCTCGGCACGGCGGCGGGCATCGGGAACCAGGCGGTGCGCGCCACGCTGACGGCGACCCCCTCCGCGTTCGCGACCTTCACCGCCTCCGCCGTCGCCGACACGCTCGCGTCGCTCGCGCTCGCGCCGGGCTCGCTCGCGCTCGCGCCGTCGCAGACCGCGCTCGTCGCCGCGACGGCGCGCGACGCCTACGGAAACCCGGTGCCGGGCGCGCCGCTCACGCTCTATCTCGCGGGCCCCGCGTCGGGCTCGCTCCAGCCGGTCGCGGGCGCCACGTCGGGCGGGCCCGGCTCGCAGAGCGGAACGACCGACGCGCTGGGGCAACTCTCGGTCCGCTACGCCGCGCCGTCCGCGGCGCCCTCCGTCGATTCGATCTACGTCCGCGGACTCTCGGTCGGCCCCGTCGGAATCCGCGTCGTCGTCGCCGCGGGCGCCGTCGATTCGCTTCGCGTCGCGGCCGATTCGCTCCTCTGGACGGCGGGCGCTCCGGTCCGCGTGCGGGTCGTGCCGCTCGACGCGCAGGGGAACGTGGTGACCGGCGACGGCGCGAACGCCGACATGCGCCCCGTGTCAGGCGTCTCCTTCGCGCCCGCATCGGGACCGCTGGCGACGGGCCAATTCGAGACGTTCGCGACCGCCACGGTCGCGGGGACGATCCCCTCGATCGGCGCCGACCGGGCCGGCAGCCCGGGCGTCGGAGGGTCCGTGGGTCCGGTGACGGTTCGGCCCGCCGCCCCGTCGGGGACGATCCCCGTGACGGCCTCGCGCACTACGCTGACCGCCGACGGGAGGAGCCTCGCCACCCTGACGTTCGGACCGGTCCGGGACGCCTTCGGAAATCTCGTCGCCGCGGGCACCGCGCTCGCCGCGAGCGCCGGCGCGGGCACGCTCGCCGCGACGTCGCTCGCGACCGACGCGGCGGGCCTCGCCTCCACGGTTCTTGTCGCCCCGGCGAGCCCGGGATCGGGGACGGTCTCGATCGTCTCGGTTCCGGCCGGCGCCTCGGGGAGCCTCGGCTTCACGTTCCTCGCGGCTCCCTCGCTCGCGGCCGCCGCCGCGTCGGTGACGCCGGCGGTCGTGGTCCCGGGCGCGGCCGCTTCCTTCCAGGTGGACGTGACGAACGGGGGAAGCGACCCGATCACGCTCGGATCTTCGACGCGGTTCTCCTTCGGACCCGCGGCGTCTCTGGTGAACGCCGACCTCGCGCCCGCGCCGGTCGCCGTCCCCGCGGGCGCCACCGTGACGCTCTCCTTCGGCGGCGTGACGCTCCCGCCGTCGCTTCCTCCGGGGAGCTACGCGCCGACCCTTCGCGCCGTGGGGAGCGACGCGACGGGCGATCCGTTCGACTTCTATCCCAACCTGGCCGGCGCCGCCGTCCACGTGGCCGGGATCCGCGTCGTGGCGGTCGGCGTGTCGCCCTCGCCCGCCCCGCTCGGCACGGATCTGACGCTCACCTTCACGGTGGAGAACCTCGCCGCCTCAGCCGCGACCCTCGAATCGGGGAGCCTGGCGTTCTCGCAGGGCGTCTTCACCCTGAACGGATTCACGCCGCCCCTGCCCGCGGCGCTCCCGGCGCTCGGGACGGTCACGCTCGCGGCGTCGGTGCGCGCTCCCGACTCGGGCATCCCCGACGGCGCCACGGTGGACGCCACGCTGACGGCCGGAGTCCGATTCGGAAGCGTCACGGTCGCCGGCATGAACGCGCCCGCGCTCCCGATTCCGATCGTTTCGGGCGCCTCGCTCGCCCCGGTGGCCGGCGGTTCCTCGCCCGCGCGGCTCCTTCGCGGCCGGACGGCGGCGCCGGTGGCGCGCGTCCGGAACAGCGGCGCGGCCGACGTCACGCTCCTTCGCGGACCGACGCTGCTCGTCCTCGCGCACGCGGGCGGCGACACGCTCCGCTTCGCCCTCCGCGCGAATCAGGTCGTCTCGGGCGGCGGCGAGGCCGACCTCGTGTTCGACTCGCTGGCCGTTCCGGCGGCGACGGCGCTCGGCTCGTACGGAGTCCGGCTGGAGCTGCGCGGGACCGAGGCGGGCCAGCCCTACGCCGCGGACGTGGCGGGCGATCCGGCCACGATCCCGATGCTCGACCCGGCGCTCCTCACGGTCGCGTCCCTCGCGCCCGACACGGTGAGCGCGGGGCGGAGCCGCCCGGTCCGCGTGTCCGTGTCGAACGCGGGCGGCGTTCCGTTCGACGCGGGCGCGGCGACCACGCTCCGATTCGCCGCGCCGGTGGCGACGACGCTCGCCCTCGCCGCGCCGGTCTCGATCGCGGCGGGCGCCACGGCCGATCTCGACTTTCTCGCCGCGCCGCTCGGCTCGGCGGCGACCCCGGGGGCTGCGGCCGCGACGCTGGAGCTTCGAGGCGTCGAGGACGGGCGTCCGCGCGACGAGAGCCTCGCCGCCGGGACGCTCCACGCGCGCCCGCCGGCCTCGCTCGCCTACGTGGCCGGGAGCGCTTCGCCCGACACGGTGCGCGCGGGACAGACCGTCGCGATGACGGCGGCCGTCCGGAACGACGGCGGATCGCCGTTCGTCGTCGATCCGGCCGCGACGCGCCTCACGGTGAGCGACGGAGTGGAAATCGCGATCGGTCTCGCGGCGGGCGCGCCGTTCGTCCTCGCGCCCGCCGCGCAGGCGACGCTCGCGTTCCCGTCCGTGGCGTTCCCCGGGGCGCTCGCGAGCCAGCCCTACCCGGTCGCCCTGGTGGTTCACGGCACGGAGTGGGCCCTGGCCGAGAGCGCGAGCGTGGTCTCGCCCGCGGGCGAGCTTCGCATCGTGGAGCCGGCGGCGGCGGTCCAGGTCACCTCGCTCGACGTCGGAGCCCCCGTCCAGGCCGCGGCCGGCGCGGGCGCGCTTCGGATCTGGGGACTCCGCTTCGAGACGCTCGTCCCCTCGGGCGGCGCGGCGTCCACGCGTCTCGAGTCGCTGGCGCTGACGGTGCTCGCCGACGGAACTCCCGCGGCCGTTCCGAACGCGCTCGTCGCGGCGATCGAGGTCCGCGACGCCGGAGGCGCGCTCCTCGCGCAGGCCGCGCCGGGCGCGTCGGGCACGGTGCCGCTCCTCTTCGCGCCGCCGCTCGATCTCTCGTCGGGCGCGGGGCCGCTCTACCTCGACGTCCTGCTCCAGGCGGGCGTGGAGGCGGGCGACGTGGCGCTTCGCCTCGCGGCCGCGACCGACGTCGCCGCGCTCGACAATCTGACGGGCTCGCCCGTGCCGGTCACGGCGGCCGGCGGCCTCCCGTTCGCGGCGATCGACTCGCGGCGCGTCACGCTCTTCGCGAAGCCGCACGGCTATCCGAATCCGTTCCGCGCCGGGCGCGAGTCGGTCCTCCTCGCGTATCGCCTCGCGGGCGACGCCCCGGTGAAGGTCCGGATCGTCACCCTGTTCGGCGAGCTGGTGCGGGAGCTCGCGTTCCCGGGCGGCGCCGCGGGCGGCGCGCGCGGGCTGAACGAAGTGCCGTGGGACGGCCGGAACGGCGCCGGCAGGCTGGTCGCGCCGGGCGTCTACGTCGCGCGCATCGAGGGGGGCGGCGTGAACGAGTCGGTGAAGGTGGGGGTGCGGCGATGACGAGCCTCCGCCGCCTTCTCCTCGCGGCCGCCGCCGCGATCGCCATCGCCTGGTTCGCCGGCATCCTCTCGCCCGGCCGCGCCGAGGCGCAGAGCGGAGGGGGAACCAGTCTCCTCGCCGCGCCCGGCTCCTGGCCCACGACGGGCGCGGCGAGCGGCTTCACCGCGCTCGCGCTCGACCCGGCCGCGGTCTACTGGAACCCCGCCGGGCTCGCCACGCAGGACGAGCGCTCGCTCCTCGTGCAGCACGGACTCCTCCCGTTCGGAACCGACTGGGACCTGGCGGCGGTCTCGTATCCGCTCGCCGGGCTCGGCGCGGTCGGCCTGGGCGTCGCGCGGATCGGCACGTCGGGCCTCGACGCCTACGACGCCGATAATGTCCCGCTCGGCACGATGGGGTATCGCGAGACCTCGCTCGCCGCGAGCGTCGCCCGCCGGGTCGTGGGATCGCTCCACGCGGGAGCCACGTTCAAGGTGGTGAGCCAGTCGCTGGGCGATCTCTCGGCGGCGGCCCCGGGCATCGACCTGGGATTCGTCTATCGACCGGAGCGGTTCCGCGGCGCGCAGATCGGCGTCTCCGCCCAGAACGTCCTCGCGGGATCGCTCGACCTGGGCGGCGGGGGCGAGCCGCTGACCCGCTCCTATCGTCTCGGGGTGGCCGGACCCGAATGGCGCGTCGGTCCCCGCGGGGCGCTCCGCGCCGTCGCCGACCTGGCGCGCGAGGGCGCGGGCGGCACGAAGCCGCGGATCGGCGTCGAGTTCACGCGTCCGGGCCTCGGCGCCCTTCGCGCCGGGCTCCAGAACGGCAAACCGGTCCTCGGCGTCGGCGTGAGCTATCGCCGCTACGGCGTGGATCTGACGCTCCTCCAGGGCGACGAGGGCGCGACGCGCCAGTTCGGAGTCCGGATCGGTTGGGGCGAGCGCGTCAGCGAGTACGAAGGACGCCGGCTCGCGCAGTACCAGCGCGCGGCCGAGGAATCGCTCCGCGTCCGGACCGCCGCCGCGTACGCCGCCGACCGCGCGCGCGCGGAGCAGGCCGCCGCCCGCGGCGACTGGGAGGACGCGCTGGTCGTCTACGAGCTCCTCCACCGGGCCCGTCCCGACGAGCCCTTCTGGACCGCGAAGACCGCCGAGGCGCGGGCCGCCATCGCGGCGAACGCGCGCCGCGCCGTCGAGGCCGAAGGCACGCGCCGCGCCGTCGAGGCGCTGGCGGCGGGAACGCGCGACGCCGTCGAGCGAGGCGACGTGGAGGAGGCGGCGGGCCTGGCGCGCGCGCTCGGCGCCGCGGCTCCCGATTCGCTGGCGTCGCTTCAGGGCGAGGTGGACGCGCTTCGCGGCCGGCTCCTCGCGCGGGCGATCGCGCGCGGCGACTCGCTGCGGGCGGCGGGGCAGGTGCTCGCGGCCGTGGACGAGGCGGCGACCGCGCTCCGGCTCGCGCCCGACGACCCGCGGGCGCGCGCTCTCTGGACGGTGCTGGAGACCTCGCTCGGGAAGACGGTCGTGGAGGCGAAGACGCTGAACCGGCGCCTCGACGCGCTCGGCCTGGTCGCCGAGGCCTCGCGGGCGTTCGCCGAGGGACGCTACACGGACGCCGCCCGGTTCGTCGACCGCGCGCTCACCGCCGATCCGAAGAGCGACGAAGCGAAGGCGTGGCGCGAGCGGATCGCGCGCCGGCTCTCGGCGCCGAAGCCGGAGCTCGACGCGCGCGTGAAGCAGCTCTACATCAAGGGCATGGAGGCCTTCACGGCCGGCGACTACCGCGAAGCGCTCCGGCAGTGGGAGCAGATCCTGGTGCTCGACCCGCTGAACGAGAGCGCGCGGCGGAACGTCCTCGAGGCGCGCGAGCGGATGAAGGCGGAGGCGCAGCGATGATCCCGCGCCTCGGAGGGCGCGTGCAGCCGACGCGGCGCTTCCACCTGCGCGTGGCCGGCGAGGAGCGCCATCTCGCCGAGATCCGCGACTTCGTGCAGGAAGCGGGCGAAAAGCTCCTCATCCCGAACAAGGTCCTCGCGAACACGAAGCTCGCCGTGGACGAGGCGTGCACGAACGTCGTGAAGCACGGCTACAAGGGCTCGGCGGGCGAGATCGACATCACCATCGTCGGGAACGGCCGCGAGTTCTCCATCGAGCTCCGCGACACGGGGAAGAGCTTCGACCTGCGGAACGTGAAGAGCCCCGACCTGAAGATGTACGTGGAGACGCGGCGGAAGGGCGGACTCGGCGTCTTCCTGATGAACCAGCTGATGGACGAGGTGCGCTACGCGGGGGGGAGCGACGGGAACACGCTCACCATGTCGAAGCGGCTGGGGAAGGGCGTGCGCCGGCGGAAGAAGGGGACGGCGACGAAGCGCTCGCTCCGCTTCACGTACACCGTGCGGGCCTTCGGCGCGATCACGTTCCTGGTCGGGGTCGGCTTCGGTCTGATCCACATGCAGCAGGTCCGGTCGGTGAACCAGGAGACGGTGGCCCAGGCGCGAAGCGGCGCGCGGACGCTGATGGCGCCGGCGCTCGCCGCGCTGGCGCGGCCCGAGCCGATGTCGATCGACCAGACGCTCCTGAATCAGGCGGTCGTCGCCATGCGGAACGCGCACCGCGAGTACCAGACGCTGCGCGTGCTCGACGTGAACGGGCGCGTCTGGGGCTCCGACCGCTTCGAGGAGCTCTTCACGCGCCGGTCGCTCCCCGATCCCGCCGCGCGCGTCGGGGGCGCGGTCGCCGACGGGCGGTTCCGGACCCTCTTCGAGCCGATCGTTCCGCCGGGGCCCGGCGCGTCGTCGGCGCGGCCGCGTCCCGTCGGCTGGATCGAGATCGAGCTGCGCGAGGCCGCCATCGGGGAGCGGATCGGGCGGGCGCGCACCGATCTCGCCGTCATCGCGCTCTTCACGCTGGTGCTCGGCTTCGCCGCCTCGACCCTTCTCATCCAGATCTTCGTGAAGCCGATCCAGACGCTCTCCGACACCGTGCGCATGATCGGCGAGGGGACGATGGTCGCCGACATCGGCTCCTCGGGGAACGAGGAAATCGACGACATCGCGCGCGCGTTCAACGAAGTGACGGCCCAGTTCCGCGCCGCCCAGGGCAATCTCATGGAACAGGACCGCATGCAGCGCGAGATGCAGGTGGCCCAGGAGATCCAGCAGACGCTCCTGCCGCGGAAGGTGCCCGAGCTGGAAGGCTTCGAGATCGGCTATCTCTACCGCGCGGCGAAGGAGGTGGGCGGCGACTACTTCGACTTCCTCCACGTGGACGACCGGACGGAGGGCGTGGTGGTGGCCGACGTCTCGGGCAAGGGCGTCCCCGGTTCGCTGGTCATGACCATGATCCGGACCGCGCTTCGGATGGAGGCGCGCGGGAACCGCTCGGCGTCCGACGTCATGGCGAAGATGAACGCGTTCGTCACCGAGGACATGAAGAAGGGGATGTTCGTCACCATGTTCTACGTGGTGCTCGACTCGCTGAACCGCACCGTCTCCTACGCCAGCGCGGGCCACAACCCCATGATCCTCTACCGGGCGCAGTCGGACACGACGTACTTCCTGAAGCCGAAGGGAATCCCGGTCGGCATCAACACGCCCGACCAGGACCTCTTCCGGAAGACGATCAGCGTGGAGAAGCTCCGCCTTCGCCGCGACGACATGCTGGTGATCTACACCGACGGGATCACGGAGGCGATGAACATGGAACGCGAGCAGTTCGGCGAGGGGCGCCTCCTCGCCGCGCTGAAGCGCCACGGCCACCTGGAGCCTCAGGAATTCGCCGACCGGCTGAACGCGGAGATCCAGGAATTCACCGGCGGCGCGCCGCAGAACGACGACATCACGCTGGTCGCCGTGAAGGAGCGCGTGGAGATCGAGTCGCGGATGGCGGAGAAGCGTCTGGAGCTGATGCGTCTCGTGGAGGAGGAAGGCGTTCCGGTCGGCGAGGCGTGCGCCCGGCTCCGGATGACCCCGTCGAGTTACGCGCGCCTGAAGCGCCTGCGCGACGCGATCGCCCAGGGCGCCGAGCCGGTCCCCGAGAAGTCGCCGCGGTACGCCCGGGCGAGCCTGGAAGAGGAGGCGGCGATCTTGGAGTTGGTGCGAGGCGAGCCGCTCTCCGGCGCCAAGAAGATCCTCGACGCGCTGCGCGCCGCAAATCGTTGCCGGGACGAACTTTCCGAACGGGGTATTTACGACGTCCTCCGCCGTCACGGGCTGAACACGAAGGAGAAAAGGCTCCAGATGGCCCAGGGGGGAACCGATAACCGTATGGCGAGGCTCGCGGAAGCGCTTCAGAGCGCTTCACCTGCGCGGCCCACGGATTCCGAAGGAGGGGGAGCATGAAGGGGATCGACGTCTTCGTCGAAGAAGCCGCGCAGAACCGGGGCGTGTCGGTGCTTCGCGTGTCGGGGTACGTGGACACGACCACCAGCCCCGACCTGGAGCGGCGCCTTCAGGCCCTCCTGCGCGAGAAGCGCTTCCACATCGTGGTGGACCTCTCGAAGGTCGAGTAC
>DATIQI010000232.1:0-14481 GCA_035470985.1 Acidobacteriota bacterium | reverse complement strand
AAGTGGGCGAGCCTGCCGGAGCTCGCCGGCGATCCCGCGTCGCGCGAGGCGCTCGCCGCGCTCGACGCGTGGGCGAGCGACAACATCGCGTTCCCCGGCGAGGCGTACCGCACGTACATCGCCGAGCTGTACCAGGCCAACGCGCTGGTCGCGGGTACCCACCGCGTCCGCGGCCGGCCTCGCCTGGGCGGGCCGAGGGCGACTCCGTCGCGTCGCGGGGACGCTCGAGGCCCATGGCGGGTGGCTCCGCCCGCTCTTCGCGGGGGCCGTCCCGATCCTCGGGCGGATCGAGGCCGTCGCCCTAGGGCACGTCATCGTGGGGCGGAGCGCCGCGGCGCTCGACCAGTGCCGCGACCACGAGCGCGTCCACGTGCGGCAATGCGAACGATGGGGCCCGCTCTTCCTCCCCGCGTACGCGCTGGCCGGAGTCGCCGCGTGGTGGCGCGGCGCCGACCCCTACCTCGGAAATCGATTCGAACGCGAGGCCCGGGCGTCGGAACAAAGGGCCGCCGGCCCGCCGAGACCTGACGGATTCGCCGGCCGTCCCTGACACGCTGACATCCGTGATCGGCGAGTCTCGCGCCGGCGCCCGACCCGCCGATTCGCCGCCCTCCGGTAACCGATTCCGTACTCGACGGATCGAAGGGTCTCGTTCCGGCGGCGGCGGAGACCTCCCCGTGGCATGAGCGGTGCACCGAATCTTCCCGGCGTCGTCCTCGCGATGAGGTCCCTCGACGACGCCGGGGGGCAGGGTCATGGTCGCGCCTCGTGCCGTGGCGGTCGCGGTGGTTTGGCGTCTCGCCGCGATGGGCCGAGTCAAGGACGACGAGGTCGGTCCGAAGGCCGACGAGAACGCCGGGCTTTGCCGGTCCACGAGCTTCGAAGACGTCGCCGAGGCGAACCCCGCCACCCGCGTCGACCCCATCCCCGGAGGGGGCGCGGCGACGCTCCCGACCCGGAACGATTCGACGCTCCAACCCGCCGTTACGGAACTTAATTCCGCCCACGACACCACGACAGGAAGTTGGAGATTCGAAAGTGACTTATTTCTAGTCACTCCGTCGGGAGTGCCGTGGAGCCGGACGCGGGGAGTACCGACTCGGCGAATCACCCCACTCTGTCTGGCGCGGGCGAGAAATTTGACTTCGACGGCCAGGGTGTGCTTGAAGCGGCCGATCGGGCCATGCTATTAGTTGGTTAATCCAAGGGGGGCACCTTGCGTTGATGTAGTGCGGGAGCGTATAATTAGGGCCTTATACCTCCACGCACCGTGCTGGTTCTCCTACTTTGGGGGGGTCGTCATGCGCCGAAGATTGGCGTACTTCGTGTTGTTGTTCCTGCTCGTCCTGGCGGTCACCACGACCGCGCGGGCGGTTCCCATGCTCGTCGAGTTCGCCTGGACCGACGCGTCGGGGCCGACCGAAGAGGCGCTCCGCGGAAGGGGAGGCGGCTTCCTGGTCCCCTGGGACCGGAACCCGAATTCGCCCGGCCACGAGAAGGCCACGCACCGGTTCCTGACGCTCTGGTTCTCCACCGACGGCAAGAACTGGCAGCGGGCGGACGCGCAAATCACCGACTTCGACGAACACGGCCTGAAGGCTCGGTGGAGGTCGCGCGGTCCCTCCGACCCGATCGACTTCACGAAGTCGTACGGCTTCGAGGTCGACGAGTCGGGACTCCTGGACGGCGAGGCCTACATCGGCGTCTCGACCTCGAGCGATTCGTGGGACGGAGGGTTCTCCGCCCGGCTCGTTTCGATCCGCCGGCTCGCCACCGATGACGGAGCCTCCGTGCCGGAGCCGGCCGTCCTGCCGCTCCTGACCGTCGGCGTCCTGGGACTCGGAGCCGCGCTCCTGGCGGGTCGCCGCCGGTAGAAATCGGCTATCATGGAACGCCCCGTCCGATCGGACGGGGCGTTTTCGTTTGCGTCCCCCAGGGAAAGGAGTCGGCATGGTCCGGACCGGATCGGCGGTGTGGCAGGGAACGTTGCGCGAAGGGAACGGGGCCCTCTCCACCGAGAGCGGGGTGCTCCGCGCCTCCCCCTACAGCTTCCGCTCGCGCTTCGAGTCGGAACCCGCCACGAATCCCGAGGAGCTGATCGCGGCCGCTCACGCGGGCTGCTTCTCGATGGCGTTCTCCGCGCAGCTCCAGGCGGCGGGGCTCACGCCGGAGCGGATCGAGACGACCGCCCGCGTGTCGCTGGAGAAGGTCGGCGCGGAATTCGAGGTCACGGCGTCTCGGCTGGAAGTCCTCGCCCGCGTGCCCGGGGCGTCGCGGGAGGCGTTCGACAGGGCCGCCGCCGCCGCCAAGGAGGGCTGCCCCATCTCGAAGCTCCTCAGGGCCGAGATCTCGCTCGAAGCGCGCCTGGAGGGCTGATCCCCTGCGAACGGCGGCCAGGGGGGCGTACGAGAGGATCTACGCCGCGGTGAAGCGCATCCCGAGAGGACGCGTCTCGACCTACGGCGACATCGCCGCGCTGGCCGGACTCCCGGGGCACGCGCGCCAGGTCGGCTACGCGCTCCACGCGCTCCGCGACGCCTCCCGGGTCCCTTGGCACCGCGTGGTGAACGCGCAGGGCGGAATCAGCACCGGGCGCGGCGTCGCCGGCGGCCAGATCCCGCAGCGCTTTCGGCTGGAGAAGGAGGGGATCCGGTTCGGGGCGAACGGGAGGATTCCGCTGGCGCGCTACCGATGGCCGGCGCGTTCCCGTCCGGCCCGCGGCGGAACGCGCTAGGAGCGCGCCACCGCCCCGAGCGGGAGCGGCCGGGGCGGCGACGCGGCCCCTACCGCTCCTTCGGCGACATCATGCTCGGATCGTGGCACTGCACGCAGAGCTCCCGCTTCGGCTCGTGCGAGAGGAGCGACGGCTGGTCGGACGTGTGCGGGAGATGGCAGCCGGTGCAGGAGAGCGGCTGCCCGGTCCGCGGATCGCGTCCGCCCGACGTCGGGTGCGTGTGCTTCGACAGATCCTCGTGGCACCCCTTGCAGAGCGTGGTCGCGTCGTTCACCAGGAGCTTCCCCTGCGTGGTGGCGTGGGGGTCGTGGCACGACATGCAGCCGTCGTCCAGCGCCTCGTGGCGCGTCTTCCCCTTGAAGAGCTTGTCTCCGTGGCACGTCCGGCACAGCGACTCCTCCCGCCGGACGAGGAGCGGGCTCTCCATCCCGCCGTGCGGGCCGTGGCAGGAGACGCAGCCGTTGTCCACCTTCAGAGGCTGGTGGACGACCGGCTTCGCGAGCCACTGCTTCGACGTGGCGTGGCACTGGTAGCAGAGTTCGTTCCCCTGCGCGACGAGCGAGCCGGTCTTCGACGTCCCGTGGCACTTGGCGCACTCCTGACGCAGGAACGGCGTGTGGAGCGATCGCGCCAGGAGCCCCGTCCGCCCCTTCGCCTGCGCGTGCGGATCGTGGCACGACACGCACTCGGCCTTCGCGAGCGAGAATCCCTGGTGCTTCGCCTGAAGCTCGCCCTTGGCGATCGGGTGGCAGCCGATGCAGACGCTGCCGCCGCTCCGCGCCTTCGTCATGCCGGGGAGGTCGGAGCCGTGGCTCTCGTGGCAGAGGAAGCACTTGCCCGTCGCGACCGGCTTGTGGGGGACGCCGTCCGCGATCTGCTTCGCCAGGGTCGCGTGGCACGACTGGCAGAGCGCGGGCGCGGCCTTCGTGAGGAGCCCGCCGACGGCGCTGTCGTGCGGCTCGTGGCACTTGGCGCAATCGCCCGAAGCGGCCGGCGGATGGCCGTGCTTCTTGTTCGCGGCGGCCACGACCTCCGCGTGGCACTTCACGCAGAGCCGCTTCGTCGAGTCGGCGAGGAGGTGGCCCTCCTCCGATGCGTGCGGCGTGTGGCAGGAAATGCACTCGCCCTTCGCGACCGGCGGATGGACGTTGGCCGCCGGACGCCCGCGCCGCGGCACGTCGTGGCACGACGCGCAGAGGGTCGCGACCGGCTTCGCGAGCGCCTTGGCGCTCGGAGGCACGCCCGCCGCGTGGCACTTCGTGCACTCCTTCTCCAGGAAGCCGGGGTGCGCCTTCGCCGCGACGAGATGCTCGTTGGGGGAGGCGTGCGGGGTGTGGCAGGAGAGGCAGTTCGCCTGGGCCAGGGCGGTGCCCTGGTGGGTCGCCACCAGCTCTTCGTCCTTCGGATCGTGGCAGTCGGCGCATAGGGCGGGGACCGCCTTCACCAGCGCCGGGGCCGCGGGGCCGCCGTGCGGGTCGTGGCAGGAGAGGCACTCCTGGTCCTCGACCGGCGGATGGACGGTCGCGCCCTCCTTGCCGATCGACTCGTGGCACGAGGCGCAGAGCGCGGCCGGCTCTTGCTTCAGAAGTCCCTTCCGCTTCGCCCCGTGCGGCTCGTGGCACGCGGCGCACTGTCCCTTCGCCGCCGCCGTGTGGGCGCCGGGTCCCTTGATCTTGGCCGCGATCTCGTCGTGGCACTGAACGCAGAGCTCGGTCGGCGCGCTCGTCAGGAGCGCCTTGCCCTGGCCGCCGTGCGGCGCGTGACAGACGAGGCACTCGCCCTCGGCCGCGGGGTCGTGCGGGAAGGGGAGTTTCGTCTCCTGGAGCGGTTGCTGATGGCAGGCCGCGCACGCCTCGGCCGGAGCGCTCTTCATCATGCCGGGGAGCGCCGACTGATGCGGATCGTGGCACGCCTGGCAATTGCCCGACCGGAAGGGCGCGTGGACCTCGAGGCCCGCGAGCTTGGCGTCCAGCCTCGCGTGGCAGGGACGGCAGACGTCGCGCGTCTCCTTCTTCATGAGTCCGATCCGGTCGGAGGCGTGCGGCTCGTGGCAGCGCGCGCACTCCTTCTTCGCGGCCGGGGGATGGACCCCCTTCGCGGCCGCCAGCTTCGTCGCGATGGGCTCGTGGCAGGAGAGGCACATGGAGCCGTCGTCGCTGCGGACGAGATGCTCCCGCGTGCTCCCGTGCGGCTCGTGGCAGGAGGCGCACTTGCCGAGCGCGAAGGCCTGGTGTTGGAACTCCTTCTTCTGGTTCTGCGCGACCTCGTCGTGGCAGGAGCCGCAGAGGGTGGCCGGCTTCGACTTCAGGAGACCCGCCTCCACGCCGCGGTGCGGATCGTGGCACTCCAGGCAGTCGCCCTCCTCGGCCGGCGGGTGCTTGTGGGGCCGCGCGACCGCCTGGGCCAGGTCGTCGTGGCACTCCATGCAGAGCTGCGGCACGGCCCGCGTCAGTTTCGGCGTGGCCTTGGCGCCCTCCATGACGTGGCAGGAGGCGCAGTCGCCCTCGGCGACCGGCGCGTGCGCGTTCTTCCGGAGGAGCTTCGCCTGCGACGAGGCGTGCGGCTCGTGGCAGTCGAGGCAGGCGAGCCCGACGGACGAGACCTTCGCGTGCTTCGCGGCCATGGCGCCCGCTTCGTGGCACGAGGCGCACAGCGCGTCGCCCTTCCGGCGGACCAGCGACGCGTTCGCCGAGCCGTGGCCGTCGTGGCAGGCGTAGCACTCGCCCTTGGCGAAGACCGCGTGGACGTGGGGCTCCTTCGCCGCCGCGGCGGTTTCCTTGTGGCACTTGTAGCAGGAGACCTCCGGACCGCCGTCACGGACCAGCGCGGTCTGGTTCGACGCGTGCGGATCGTGGCAGCCGAGGCACTCGCCCTTCGTGAAGGCCTCGTGCTTGTGTTCCGGGGCCGCCTTCGCCACGTTCGCGTGACAGTCGAAACAGAGCTCGGGGAGCTTCTTCTGGAGGACCAGCTTCTGCTGGAACCCGTGGCTCTGGTGGCAGGCGTAGCAGTCGTTCTTCGCCACGGGGGCGTGGACGTTCTTCTTCTTGTACTCCTGCTTGGAATCCTTGTGGCAGTCGTAGCACGCGCGCTGCGAACGGCTCGGGGCCTTCTTCTCCTTCGCCTTCTGCGCGTCCGCGGGGGACGCGAGGAGCGACGCCGCGGTCAGGATCGCGGCCGCGGCGAAGAGGGAGCGGGCGAGCGATCGCGCGCGCGGCGTCACGGCTTCGTACCGGAGTGGGAGGGATTCGGAGCGGCGGCGGCGCGTGTGGTGTCGGCGACGATGGAGGCGCGCCCGACGAAGTCGATGCGCGCGATCTTGAACGCGAGCATCGACTTCCTGGCGAAGTGCGGCGGCATGTTCAGAAAGGCCCAGACCGTGTCCTGCGGCACATTGTTTTCGCGGACGACGATCTCGAAGGCCGGGTTCCTCGGCTCGCTCGACCGGCTGACGATCTTCTTCGACTCGAGATCCATCGCGAAGTCGGGAATGTAGCGGACGATCCGGGCCGAAAACTCGGTGTCGCCGACGGGGAATTCCTTCCGGGGCGCCACGGTCTGGAGCTCCGAGAAGTTCTGGAACACCCGGTGCCGGATGCCGAGCGTGACGCTCTTCACGCTCGCCCCGCCCGAAGCGGAGGTCTTCTTCGCCGGAGCGGGGGCCGCCGCGCCGAAGCCAACCGTCGCCGCGAGACTCGCGAGCAGAGCGCCTCCCGCGACCAGTCCCGCCACCGCCTGCCATCGTTGCGTCGTCATCGGCTCGTTTCCCCCTTGTTCGCCCGCTCCCGCCGCTCGTCTCCCGCCCGCCGGAAGTCGCGGAGCATCTCGTCCGCCAGTTTGGTCAGGAGCCGTTCGGCGCTGCGTTCGCGGCCCCATCCGAACACCGTCTCGTGGTCGTCTCCCGTCAGCACCCGCACGTTGGCCCAGGTGACGCGGCCGGTGGCGGTCTCCACCAGCCGGAGCGAGGCGCCGACCGCGGGCGTCTCGCCGTCGGAGGTACGCACGCGGCCCGACTCCAGAACGCTTCCGAGCATCACGTAGGACACCCTCAGCGATTCTCCCACCGCGGACATCTGCTCCGGCGTCAGGGAGCCGGTGGCGCGGATCCGGAGCGTCTCGAGGAGCGATTCCACGCGCCCGAGATCCACGACCTCGCAGGCGTCCGTGCCGACCAGCATCGCGAGGAAGGTCTGCGTGAAGAGGCGTTCCTGCTCCTCGCGTCCGGAGAGATTATCGAACGGAAGCAGGGCGAGGCGCGGATGGTCCGATGGGACCGCGCCGCTCTGCTCCCGAGGGCGGCCGCTCCCCGCGCACCCCGAAGCGATCGCGGCGATCGAGAGGGCCGCGAGAATCCGGGCGGCGCCCGAGGTCGCCGGGCGGAGGGACGAGAGGCGTGCGCGCATGGTCAGTAGGCCTCCCGCTCGATGCGTCCGACGACGTCGCGCACCGCGTCCTGCACCACCTGGGCGTATGTCCGCTCGCCGCTCCCGAAGATCGGGACCTTCCCCTTGCCCCGCCTCGCGACCGAGACGCGCCAGACGACGGCGCTGGTCGCGGCATCGATCAGTTCCACGTCGAACGCCACGGATGGGACATCGGCGGCGCCGCGCCGCTGCATCGTGTACTCCGTAACAGCCCCGCGCAGGATGCCGGTCGCCTGGACCTGCGTCGCCGCGTCCTGGACCTTGACCGGGTTGTAGATCCCCTCGGAACCCGGCATGCCTCCGATCTTGTCGAGTACGGAGGCGAATTCGTTCATGTCGACGAGTTGGTAGCGCTCCAGCATGACCAGCTCGGTCAGGAAGGCGCGCGTCACGCGCTCCCCGGCGAAGCGCTCCGTCGTGAGATTCCGGAAGGGGAGCACCGCGACCTTCTTGTAGTACGCGAGGTCGGCCTCCGAGTTCACGTAGAGGCGCGGGCCCGAAGCGCAGCCCGCGACGAAGATCACGGCGGCCGCCAGGGCCGTGCGCGTGAAGAAGGCGGCGGTTCGAGTGCCCATCATCGTCATCTCCCGAAATTTCGGGTCAGGGAAAGGTCCCACTGCCGCACGTGCGTCGCGCGGCCGGGGTCCACGTCGTTCAAGGAAGCCTGGACGCGCCAGTCGCGCAGCGGCGCCGCGAGGACGCGGAGCCCGAAGACCTCTCGCCCGAGGAGCGATTGCGTGATCGGATCGAGCCGCGCGCTCTCGCTCCAGACGTACGTGCCGGAGATCTGGAGCGACGCGTTGGGCTGCCACTGCGCCGTCGCCTGCTTCGTCGTCCGCGACGGCTCGCCCCGGCCGAGGCCGCGCGAGCGGCTCAGGGTGCCAGAAAACTGGGCCGCCCGCACCGGATTCCATCGCGCGTCCCAGATGTGGGAACGGGCCGTGGCGTCGGGGTCGAAGAGGCTCTCGCCGGTACGGTACTCGGTCCAGGAGTAGCGGATCGACACCGGGCGGAGCGGCGTGGCGAGGACCCCCGCGCTCGACTGCGCGGTGACGCGGACGCGACGGCCCGACGTGTCGGCCACGGCCGACGGCGCTCGCCCCGAGGTGACCTGCGCCTGGCCCGTCACTTCCAATCCGGGCCGGAGGACCATGCGCGTCGCGGCCGAAGCGGCGTCCACCCAGCGGGCGCCTTCTCCGGGCAGCCAATTGATGGATCGTGTGAGACTCGTCGATCCGGTCCACCGCTCGCGGATTCGGCCTTGCGCTCCGAGCGAGGCGAGCGCGTATCGTTCGGTCTCGAGCCGATCCTCGATCCGGGCCGTGCGAACACCCCCTCCCCCCGAGGCGGTCACCGCCGCCGTGGGCCGGTACGTCAGGACCGTGGCGCCTTCGTGGTCGTTGAGGCTCCGGTCGAGGCCGTTCGCCAGCTCGGAATGTCGGTAACTGTACGTGAGCGATCCGCCGAGCCGGCGACTGAAGCTCCGCGACGCGTTGGCGCTGAGGGAGTGGACGTCGGTCCCCTCCGTGGCGCCCCGTTCCGGCGCGCGCCGGGAGATTTGCGCGTCGTAGGAGATCTGTGCGCTCGATCGCGCCCGGACGAGTGTCCACTGGCCGCCGCCCGTCCAGTCGGTCTGGGTCGTTCGGCTGCGCCCGACCAGCTCCGTAACCCGCGTCAGCCGGAACCACGAGCCACGAACTTGGAAGGGCCCCACCTGGTGCGAGGCGTTCAGGGACACCTGAGTCCCGGTCTGCTCCGGCGTCAGCTCGCGGCGGAACTGGAAGCGACGGACGTAGTTCGCTTGGAGACGCGGGAGGCCCTCGCGCGACAGGTACGCCGTGACGGTCGTCTCGCGCTGGCGGGTCGTCGTTCCGAGCTCGTCGGTGGTCCTCTGGGGCCGATAGGACGCGAAAGCGCCGAAGTCGCGGTGGGCGAGCCGGAGCGATCCTCTCGGATTCACGCGCCGGTCGGCTCGCCCCACGTACGAGAGTTCGTTCCACTCGCCCTGCGCGGTGATGTCGTATCGGTTCCGGATGCGCGTCCCGTAGTCGAGCCGGACCGTCCGAAGCCACCACTCGGTGTCCCGCACGACCTCGACGCGCTTGTCCTGGAGCTCGTACTGAACCTGCGCGAAGCCGCGGAGCGTCTGGCTCGAGGCCGGAGTCGCGGCGACGACGAGCGACGCGATGGCCGCGAGGGTCAGAAGCCGCGCCGCGGCGGCACGCGCGCGACTCGGTCCCTCATCGCGCATAGTTCACCGTGTACGACTCGGTGCCGTGGCAGGTGGGGGTGCACGTGCCGCCGGTCGGCGTCTCGGCATAGCTGAGGATGCCCGGCGATCGCCCCGTCGCGATCAGGTGGGGCTGCGTCGTGGAACCGTGCGTGACGTGGCACGAATAGCAGGGTACCCGCTCCACGTCCACGTGCTCGGCGTGCCCCTTGCCGACGCCGGGTCTGTTGAAGCGGGAGTTCTCCCGAGTGAGATCGGGGGACGACGCCGAGGCGTAGACCTCGTTCGCGTGGCAGGAAAAGCAGAGCTCGTCCGGCGCCATGGCGCGCGAGTCCGGCGACGCCGTGTAGGGCTGGCGGAGGATGTAGCGATAGCTCGAACCGTGGGGGCCCTCCGCGTTCCCGACATTGCTGCCGTGGCAGGAGCCGCAGCGCGTCGTGGAGGATGGAATCCACCCCGGCGTGAACGCTCCCAGCCGCAGGGTGAGGTCGCGCCCAGGAGCCTCGACGGGGTGGTACGACGGGTTCGCGGGATTCAGCTCGAGCGCGAGATCGGTCTGGCCGGAGGGCTGGGTGGTCCAAGAGGAGTGGCACTTGAAACAGATCTCGTGCTCGGCGAGGTCGGGGCTCAGCGTGTCGGCCGCCGCGACGAACGTGAACGCGGGAGGCGCGCCCGGCCCGCCGTTCAGGACCCGGACCCGGCTCACGCCGAGATTGAGCTTCGAGAGCCCGCTCCCCAGCGGCGGGCCCGACGGATCCCGATAGCCGATGTGCGGATTGTGGCAATCGACGCACTCCGCGTGCCGCCGGTTGAGCGGCGCGGCGCCGAAGTCGGTGGGGAGCGACTCGAGCGATCCCGCGTGGAGCTCTCGCCGATCGGAGATCGGGTGCCGGAACGGTCGGAGTAGGTCCGAAGCGATGTCGGTCGTCGCCGGGGAGCCGTCGTGGCATTGGAGGCAGAGCGACTCCTCGCGCGAGAGGACGAGACCGGGGACGTCGCCGAGCGCGTCCGTCTGCCCGTGTGGGTCGTGGCAATTCAGGCACTTTCTCGCGGCGTCGGTCTCCGTGCGCGGCGGGGGCGTCGGTCCGGGCCAGATCACGGACGTGCCGCTGCCGTGCGAGGAGCGCGCGTAGGCGATCGGGTCGGCGTAGCTCCCGCCGGACCAGGAGGTCGTGTGGCAGCGGTCGCAAAGCGAATTGTCGTCGGGGCCGACGAGGGCGTGGAACTCGGGGAGCTGACCGCCGCCGTGCATCGTGTGGCACGACTCGCAGTCGCCGGCGTGCGGCCCGCGCGCGAGAAGCTCGGTGATTTGGGACGTGGTGCGGTGGGGGCCAGGTCCCGCGCCCGAGGCCAGGAGCGGGACGAGGAGGAGTAATCCGGCGCCGGGGAAGAGCGGGGCGGGGAGGCTACGGCGTCCCGATCCCTGGCTCGCTGCGCGTCTCATGGCAACACCGTCCCCCTCGCCGCGACGCGAGGGACCGAGGGTCGTCTGGGGTGAGCGTCTTGGCGACTGCGATCCGGCGCGGCCGGCTCCCGAAGGAGCCGGCCGACCGAGAGAATACTACGAACTAGGCACCCTGGATGTGGCACTGGCGGCACAGATCCCTGTATTGGCCGCCGTCGCCCTCTTCCGTAACGGTCGCGCCCGCGCCCGCCATGAAGATGAGCCCAAACCCGTTCTGGTTGCCGTGCGACTTGTGGCAGGAGAAGCAGGACGGAGTCACCGTGTTGTCGGCGGTCGTTCCGTTCCACAGCCCCTGCGAGTCCATCACCTTGACGCGATTCGAGCGGCTGTTGAACTGCGTGAGGCTCGAGATGTAGGTCGCCCACGCTCCGATGTTCACGTCGGCCTGCGGGTGGCGATCCCAACCCGTGCCGCCGCCGCTGATGCCACCGAGCTCGACGCCGCCCGACGCGCCGTGGAAGTCCATATGGCACGACTTGCACCAGTTCGCGTAGGCGCTCGCCGTCGTGTTCGGCTCGTTGAAGTCGACGTTGGCGACGTTATAGCCCTTCGGGATCCTCTGGAAGACGTCCTTCGAGAGGTCGTTGGTCGTCGTCGCGTAGGTCAAGGCTTTACCGGTGAAGATGCCACGACTCAAGAGGTTCCGGTACTGCGTCGCGCTGCCGTGTTGCGCGTGGCAGTTGGTGCAGTGCAGGCCCTCGGTCGCGTCGGAGAAGGTGCCGCCAGGCGCCGTCGCCGTCGACCAGAGCGTGTGGCCGTCGATGTCGTCGTAACCGGAGTCGTTCGCGCGGTGGCCCGGCGCCGCGTTCAGACCGCCGCCATTGCGGTTGGTGTTGAACGCGCTGGCGCCGAAGACGTCCGGCGCGAACGCCTGCCCGTCGTGGCAGGTGAGGCAGAGATCGTTCACTTCGTTCCGGAGCAGGTACGTGTACGGCCCGGCCCCGCCCATCGGTACGGAAATCCCGCCGACGGTGTACCCGTGCGACTGGCTATAGTGCGCGACATGGCAGTCGCTGCAGACCAGGGTCGAACTGACGTGATAGTCGCCAGCCGTCGCCATGGGTGCGAACGCCGCCATGAGACACGCCGCCACCAGGACCGCAATGCGTTTCATGGTTTCTCCTCCTCCCATCCGGTCATTGTGTGAAGCGGGCCTGCGGATGGTCATCCCCGCTTCGGTGCTGCGCTTCATTCCGGATCCGTTCCCGCGAGTTGCAGGAGTTGCAGGCGAGCGCCCAAGCGTTCCACCACGGCCAGCCGGCTCCGGCCGTCGCTCGAAAGGGCGCTGGGGTATTGGAATTCTCCAGGACGCATGCCTCCACCCCCGAGGCTTGCGAGGACCGAACCCTCCATGTCGAACACGTGGATCAATTGCCTCAATTCGTCGGAGACCAGGACGGTGCCGTTCGCGAGCGCGGTGACGCCCGATGGGAATGAAATGTTGCCGGGACCGATCTCGTGGACGCCGAATCCGTTCCGGAACGCCCCCTCGGGCGAGAAGCGTTGCACGGCGAATTTGGTGTCGAGGCAGACGACCGCGATCGATCCGTCGGCGAGTTCCACGAGGCCGCGAATGTTTGCGAGCATGCCGGGCGACCGACCAGGTTCGCCCCACGACCCGTCCAGCGCGTATTCGCGCGTGAAGCGATGGATCCGGCCGGTCTCGCCCGACATGCCCACGAGGATGGCGCCGCTGCGGAGCACCGCGATCGCGGAGGGTCCGGACGCGCTCCCCGCGGCGATCGGCGGCTCGAGACGCCCGACCGAGCGGCCCCGGGCGTCGAGGATGTCCACGTATGCCGCGGAGGCGTCCGCGACGAGGACGCGCCCCGCCGAATCGACGGCGAGCGCGATCGGACTTCCGTCCACCCAGGCGCCGTCGCCGCGCTCGACGCGGTGGATGTAGCGCGCGAGGGGGCGGCCGCCCAGGGAGAAGGCTTCGATGGTGTGGTTTCCGGTGTTCCCGACGAGGATCTCGCCCCGTGCGGCGTCGAGGACGATCGCCTGGGGGACATTGAAGGGGGCGTCCTTGCCGAAGCCCGTGACCACCAGCTCCGGAACGGCCGTCACGGCCGCGCTTGCGGTCGCGGCCGTGACGAGGACCAAGACGCCCAAAATGGCGGCTCGGGTGCCGGGTGCGATTCGGTCTTGTCGGCTCTGGACGGGTCGGTTTTCGTGTCTCATCGGTCTCGTTACCTTGGCTCCATCTTTCGCCAGTTGCGGGACTTAGCCAAGGTGGACCTCCGTCTACCGGCGGCTTCGACTTGCGAACCGAGGAACGCGCCGGCCGTCTTCGACGCGGATCCGTTGCCTCTTCCTTCTGCAACGGGTGTGCCCCTCGTGAACGAGGTAGCTAGCTGTGGGTTAAGTATAATCGACATAACGACATAACTAAGTTAAGCTAGGTGAACCTGACAGATGTTGATTCGAAAACTCCTGACAAGTTGACATGCACTGCTGACAACTTGGCGCAAGCCCGTAACTGCTTTCGGTGATTGGCACTAGCAGATGGAGCCGGCGAGGGGGGCGGACGCGGTGGAGGTAGCCCGCCGCGGCGTGACGGGGACCGGCGCGGCGCGAGTTTGCCGGTGAAACTCCCGTTACGATGCCGTTACACTGCGCCGCCGTGCTCCGACTCCTACCAGTAGCGCCGAAGTTCTTCGATCTCTTCGAGAGCCAGGCGTCCGTGGTGCTCGAGGCGGCCCGCGCGCTCCAGGAGATGGCGCATCACTACGACCGCGTCCAGGAACGCGCCCAGCACATCAAGGAGCTGGAGAGCCGCGGCGACCAGCTGACCCACGAGCTGATCGACAATCTCAACCGCACCTTCATCACTCCGTTCGATCGAGAGGACATCCACGCCCTGGCGAGCGCCCTCGACGACGTCCTCGATAACATCGAGGGGGTCTCGAGCCGCTTCGCGCTCTTCCGAATCGAGAAGATCACGCCCGAGACGGTGCACCTGATCTCCATCATCGAAAAGGCGTGCGTCGCGATCCACGAGGCCGTTCGCCACCTCCGCGACTTCCGCCGCGTCCAGGAGTACTGCGTCACGATCAATCAACTCGAGAACGAGGCGGATCACATCTCCCGCAACACGACCGCGCGCCTCTTCGAGGAGGCCGCCGATTTCCGGGAGCTCATCAAGTGGAAGGAGCTCTACGGGCGGCTCGAGGCCACCACCGACGACTGCGAGGACGTCGCGAACATCCTCGAGGGGATCGTCGTGAAGAACACGTAGAGGCGCCGTGCTCGGCGATCACGCGGTTCTCTACCTCTGGCTGATCATCGGCCTCGCCCTCGTCTTCGACTTCCTGAACGGATTCCACGACGCCGCCAACTCCATCGCCACCGTCGTCTCCACGCGGGTCCTGACGCCCGGCTTCGCCGTCGTCTGGGCGGGCTTCTTCAACTTCATCGCGGTCTTCCTCCTCGGGGTGGCCGTGGCGAAGACGGTGGGGGGCCACGCGCAAAGAAGTTCTGCGGGTCTTCGACGTCTGCCATGGCTGCCGCGTCTGCGACACTTTCTGCCCCTCGTTTGTGCACCTGTTCCAGTTCGTGGATGACAACGGCGGTGATGTCTACTCGCTCAATGAGCCTCAGATCAAGCAGGTGGTCAACGAATGCTATC
>DATIQI010000231.1:0-12730 GCA_035470985.1 Acidobacteriota bacterium | reverse complement strand
TACGTGGCGCTCCTCGCGGGGCTGGTCACGCGCGAGCGTGGGCGGCGGCCGAAGGACGTCCACGGTCTCGGACCGAGGAACGAGCTGGTTCACCTGGAGCGGCTCCCCGAGCGGGAGGCCGTGTACGGCGATCTCGGCGAGCCGCTCCCCGAGCCGCTCCGCCGGCTCCTCGAGGCGCAGGGGATCCACCGTCTCTACATCCACCAGGCGCGCGCCATCGAGCACGCGCGCGCGGGCGCGCACGTGGCCGTGGCGACGGAGACCGCGTCGGGGAAGTCGCTCGCGTATCACCTGCCAATCTTGGAGTGCCTCCTCCTCGACCGGGAGGCGATCGCGCTCTATCTCTTTCCGACGAAGGCGCTGGCCCAGGACCAGCTTCGGGGACTGGAGCGATCCCGCGAAATCTCGGCGACGCTCCGCCCGCTCCTTCGCGCCGGCACGTACGACGGCGACACGCCTCCGAGCGCGCGGCGCCGGCTTCGCGAGGAGGCGAACGCGATCCTCACGAATCCCGACATGCTCCACCAGGGGATCCTCCCCTATCACGCGCGCTGGAGCCGCGTCTTTTCGAATCTCCGCTACGTGGTGGTGGACGAGATGCACACCTACCGGGGGATCTTCGGGTCGCACGTCGCGAACGTCCTGCGGCGGTTGAGGCGCGTGGCGCGCCACTACGGCGCCGACCCCCGGTTCCTCCTCTCGTCGGCCACCATCCGGAATCCGGGCGAGCAGGCGGCGCTCCTCGTGGGCGACGACGTGCGCGTGGTGGACGAGGACGGAGCGCCGCGCGGGCCGAAGCTCTTCGCATTCTGGACCCCGATGCCGCGCGACGGCGGCACGGCCGCGGGGCCGGCCGGGGACGCGCCCGGGCGCGCCAGCGCGTCGGTCGAGGCGGAGCGGATCCTCGTCTCCCTCATGCGGCGCGACGTGCAGACGATCACGTTCACGAAGTCGCGGATCGCGGCGGAACTCATCTACCGCTATACGCGCGAGCGGCTGGATCACGATCGGAGCGGCGACGGGCTCGCCGACCGGCTCGCCCCCTACCGCGGCGGCTATCTCCCGGAGGAGCGCCGCGCGATCGAGCGGCGGCTCTTCGACGGCGAGCTGCGCGGGGTCGTGGCCACCAACGCGCTCGAGCTGGGGATCGACGTCGGCACGCTCGACGCCGCGGTCCTCGTCGGCTTCCCGAACACGATCGCCAGCACCTGGCAACAGGCGGGCCGCGCCGGCCGCTCCCAGGGGCCCTCGCTCGCCGTGGTGGTCGCGTACGACGATCCGATCGACCAGTACCTCATGCGCCACCCCGAGTACTTCTTCGCCCAGTCGCCCGAGAACGCGGTGCTCGATCCCGAGAATCCCTACGTCCTGGCGTCGCATCTCGCCTGCGCGGCGTATGAGATCCCATTGTCGCCCGAGGACGAGGCGCTCTTCGGCACGCGGGCACCGCGCCTCTCGGCGCTCCTGGAGGAGGAAGGAACGCTGACCTCGCTCGACGGCCGCCGCTATTGGGCGCAGCCGGACTACCCGGCGGGGAAGGTGAATCTCCGGACGATCGGCGACGACACCTACACGATCCTCGACGTGAAGAAGGAGAATGCGGTGATCGCCACGGTGGACGCGATCAGCGCGCTGGAGCTGGTCTACCCGGAGGCGATCTACCTCCACGAGGGGAACACTTTCTTCGTCCGCGAACTCGACCTGGAGCAGAAGCTGGCGTACGTCGAACCGCGCGAGGTGGACTACTACACCCAGCCGGTCCTCGACACGCGCCTGAAGCTCCTGGAGACGCGCGAGACGAAGCGCTACGGCGAGGCGGAGGTCGGCTTCGGCGCGGCCGACGTGAACTGGGCGACGGTGGCGATGAAGAAGATCCGCTTCCGGAGCCTCGACGCGATTGGCTACCACCCTCTGGAGCTGCCGCGCCTGAACCTCGACACGGTCGCGTTCTGGATCCGGCCCGACGAGGCGGCGCGGACCGCGATCCGCGTGAAGGGGCTGAACCCGGCCGAGGGGCTCTCGGGGCTTCGAAACCTCGTCATCACGCTCCTTCCGCTCCACGTGATGTGCGACCGCCCCGATCTCGGCGGGATTCTCAACAGCAGCAATCTGGGCGAGCAGGCCCTCTTCGTCTACGACCGCTACCCCGGCGGGCTCGGCTACGCCGAGCGCGGCTACGCGATCGTGGGGGAGCTGCTCGCCTCCGCGCTCGCGCTGGTGGAGGACTGCCCTTGCGAGACGGGCTGCCCCTCGTGCGTCGGGATGCCGGTCCTTCGCCCGGCGCAACAGCAGGACTACGACCTGAACGGCGGTTGGCCGATCCCCAGCAAGGCGGCCACCGCCGCGCTCCTCCGCCGGATGCTGGGGCGGTAGTGCTCTCGAAGACGCTCCGGGCGAAGATCGGCGACCTCTTCCGCGAAGAGGCGCCGGCGCGGCGTGGGGGGAAGCGGGCGAACGGCGCCGCGGGCGCGAACGGAGCGAACGGCGCCGCGGGCGCCGCCACGACGGAGACCGCGCGACCGAACGTCGCGAAGCCGCGCGAGCGGACCGTCCTGGCCGTGCCGATCGAGGAGATCCTCCCCGGCGGGATCGTGACGAACGAGTACGGTTCGTTCTTCGTCCACGAGAGGCTCTACACCGACCTGGGCGAACGCCCGATGCCCCTCCTCCGGAGGATCGCCGCTCTCGACCGCGGCTCCTACGACGACGACGAGCGCGCGGCGGAGGTGAACCGCGCCCGGCGCCGGGCCCGCGCGCGCGCCCGCGGCCCCTTCGCCCTCTCGCGGCAGGGTCCGCGGCTGGTCCGCGATCTCCCCGACATCGCGGCCGCCGTGGACCCGCCCGAGCGGGGCCTCTTCCGCCGTTTCGGCCATCGCCGCCTCCTCTACCTCGACATCGAGACGTGCGGGCTCTCCGGGGTCCCCGTCTTTCTGGTCGGGCTCGGCTTCGTGGTGGAGCGGAACATCGTCTTCCGCCAGCTCTTCGCCCGCGACTACGCCGAGGAGCGCGCGCTCCTGACGGAGGTCGCCCGCACGGCGAAGGACTTCGACGCCCTGGTGACCTTCAACGGAAAGACGTTCGACGCGCCCTTCCTCCACGACCGGGCCGTCTACCACCGCCTCCCGTTCGAGCTCCCGCAGCCACACCTCGACCTCCTCTGGATGGCGCGGCGGCGCTGGCGGGAGCATCTTCCGAACTGCAGGCTCCAGACGCTGGAATGGCGCATCCTCCGGCGCCGGAGGGGGGGCGACGTGGACGGATCGGAGATCCCCGGGCACTACCACGACTACGTGCAGCGCGGGGAGCCCTACCAGTTGGTGAAGGTCTTCCACCACAACCTCCTCGACGTCGTGGCCATGGTGGAGCTGACCCCGCCCCTCTTCGATCCGGAAACGGGGGTGTACTAGTGGGAACCTCCGCTACGGCAGCCGCTCGAACCGGATCACGCCCTCTTCCGATCCCGCTCCGATCTCCCGGAAGCCGAGCTTCCGGAGCACACCGAGCGATCCGATCAAGACGGGATACGTCTCGGCGATCACGCGGCGGACGCCCGGCCCGTCGAACGCCCAGTGGACGAGCGCCTCCACCGCCTCGCTGGCGTATCCGCGCCTTTGATGCTCCTCCAGGATCGAGTAGCCGATCTCCACGGTGCCGTCGGGCGCCGGAGGTCCCTTGAAGCCTCCGTTTCCGATGGCGACGGCCGGCTCCCGGTCGCCGCCGGGGAGGCAGAAGTACCAGAAGCCCCAGCCCGCCGAATTCGGATTCGCCTCCAGCACGCTGATCGCCCAGGCGAGACTCGCCTCGTCGTTCAGAGGCGGCGGCCAGGGGATGGCGAGCCGAATCCCGTGCTCCCATTCGAGTCGCGCGCGGTCGTCCCGCTCGGCGCGCGCCATCTCGAGCGTGGCGGCGATCAGCTCCAGCCGCGCGGTCCGGATTCGAAGCGGTCTCATGCGTCGCAGGGTGGGCGTCCGCAGCGGCGGCGTCAAGCCGCGCCGACGGCGTCGGACGTTCGACGCCGCGCGGCGCGCGCGAGGCGGGGTCCGAGGCGGCTCGACCGCCGCGCGTCCGGCCCGCCGCAGCGAGTTACACGCGCCGCCTCCCGCGACTCCGGCGGCGCCTCCGCGGGCACGCCCCCTGCATGGACCCCCCGCGCGTCGTTTCGCCCGCGCTCCTGCTTGCGCGGGGCGGGCGGCGCGGCCCACGAGTTCGCGAGACATCGGAGTGCGTGCGGATTCGCGTGCGGATTGGGGGGCGGCGCCCACGGGTACGGGCGAGCGAGGGCATGCGCTCGGCCCGGAACCAAGGGCCCGCCCGAGTCGCCGACGAGGGAAGGTGGCTTTGCGGGGTGGATCGAATCCCCGCGCCCGCGCGATTCGTGGGAAATGGCCCGCGGCGGGGCGCCCGGTACCCACCACACCACGAAACGATCGGGCCCCCGCCGTCTACTTCGAAGGGCCGCTCCGCGCCGGCGTCAGTACACCCGGACGGGCAGGATCACCATCGCCTGGCCGTGGAACGCCAGGCGCCGTTGGAGCGCCGCGCACGTCTGGTTGTGGAGCCAGCGGTTCACGGCGTTCTCGTTCTGGAAGACGAGCTGGCCGCCGAAGACGACCGAGCGCGGGTAGCTCTCGCGGATCTCCGCGCACATCTGCTCCAGCTCGTCCACGATATCGGTGCCCAGCGTGTAGCGGTACTCGGCCGGAATGCCGAGCTTGCGCGAGAACTCGACGTACTTCTGGAGCTCCTGCTCGGTGCTGGCGCGCAGGTGGTCGAGCTCGTCGGCGCCCTTGAACCGGCCCGAGTCGATCATTCCGACCGAAATGAAGACGACCTGCTTGTACTGGCTGGGGAAGACCCGGAACAGGTTCAGGAGCGTGTGGATCCCGAGACCGCCGAACGAGGTGACCGTCAGGACCGCGGTCTGCGCGTGCTTCTTCAGGGGCTCCATGTTCGGCTCGTGGCTCGGCATCGGCACGGTCGTGAGGCTCTCGTCCAGCCGGCGCAGGCTCGTGGTCGTGCGCTGGTAGTGGCGCCGGATCGCGATGCCGACGACGCAGAGAAGGCCGGTGGTGAAGAGCGTCGCCCAGCCGCCTTCCATGAATTTGAATCCCACCGTGCCGACCAGGAGGGAGCCGGTGACGGCGAATCCCGTCGTGGCGATCGCGAAACCACGCTTCCACGACTTTCCCTCCCGCCTCAGGTTCAGCGCGTCGCGGATCATGGCGAGTTGCGCGAGGGCAAAGGTCAGGAAGACGTTGATGGAGTAGAGGACGACGAGGATATGCACCTGGCCGCCCGTCAGGAGGAGCACGACGGCGGCGGAAATGGCGATGAAGACCACGCCGTTCGAGGTGACCAGCCGCTCGGAGAGGTTGCCGAATCGCGACGGCGCCCACCGGTCGAAGGCCATGTAGACGAGAACGCGCGGCCCGCCGAGGAATCCGGTCTGCGCCGCGACGAAGAGGAGCGCGCCCTCCGCGATCAGGATCACGGCGACGACGATCTCCCCGGCGTTGCTGCCCGGGGCGAAGATCTTTCCGGTGATCGCCTGCCAGAGGACGGCATTGAGCGTCTTCCCGGGCACGTGGCTGACCTGGTAGAGGAGGTAGTTCACCAGGATTCCGCCGGCGATCAGCGCCAGGGAGACCGCCATGTAGTTCATGGTGACCTTGGCGGTCTGGGTCTTCGGCTCGCGGAGCATGGGCACGCCGTTGGAGACGGCCTCGATCCCCGTGAACGTGCCGCCTCCGAGCGTGAAGGCGCGGAAGAGGATCATCAGGAGTCCGACCCATCCGATCTGCTGCACCGACGCCGCCGACTGCTCCCGGAGGTGGTTCACCTCCACCGGAACCTGGTTCCACGCGAACACGATGCCGGCGATCAGCGCGCCGACATGGCTCACCACGAAGAGGAGGAAGATCGGCGAGATCACGGCCACCGACTCGCGGACGCCGCGCAGATTCAGGATCGTGAGGAGTCCGAGCAGGAGGAACGTGGATGGCAGGTAGGCGAAGTGGAGTCCCGCGGGAAGAAGGCTGAACAAGGACTCGCCGCACGCGGCGAGCGAGATCGCGACGGTGAGGACGTAGTCCACGAGGAGCGCGCTCCCCGAGACGAGCCCGGCGCCCGGCCCGAGGAGCTTCGTCGCGACGACGTACCCGCCGCCGCCGGCGGGGAACCGCTCGATGATCCGGATGTACGAGGCCGCGATGACGAAGACCGTCATGGCGACCATCAGCGCGAGCGGTATCGCGAGGAACGTGTGCTCGTGAAGGGCGCGGAACGCGGCTTCGGGACCGTAGGCCGACGACGAGAGTCCGTCGGCGCCCAGCCCGACCCAGGCGAGGAACGCGGCGAGCGAGATCTTGTGGAAGAGCTGGGGATCGGTCAGCCGGCGCGCGGGCCCGATCGCGATCTCCCACGCCCGGCGGAGCGCGGCGCCGAACTTCGACTCGACCGGCTCGGATGCCGGCGGCTCCGGCGGCAGCTCGGGGAGCCGGTCGTGCGGAGGGTCTTCCTGCTGTCGCGGTTCGTCCGCCATACGAGCGGCGGAGTATAGCGCGAAGGGGAGGTCAAAGAAACGCCGCGGAAGGACGGAAAGACGCCCCGGGGCGGAACCGCCCCGGGGCGTGGAACTCCTGATTGCGTACCGGCCTAGCGGCTCGGGACTCCGTCGGTTAGACGGGCATCACGTTCGCGGCCTGCTTTCCCTTCGGACCTTCGACGATCTCGAACTCCACCGTCTGGCCCTCGGTCAGCGTCTTGAATCCCTCGCCCTGGATGGCCGAGTAGTGGACGAACACATCCTCGCCGCCCGGCTGGGAGATGAAGCCGAATCCCTTCGCCTCGTTGAACCACTTCACGGTTCCGCGCTTGCGCATGCGTGATTCACCTCCTTATCCAAAAGCGTGCTCGAAGCCATCGAAGTCACGCCGAAATGGCCGCGTCGCTCGGGGGCACGGAAGGGCGGACCCCACCGAAGCCCGGAACTCGCGGCGGACCGGTAAGCGATCGATTCGACGATCGGGAAGTGCGCGGTGCGTCGGTGGTGCTTCAGCGTCGTGACCCGTTTCAGGTTTCTCGTTACTGCCCTGGGGCGCCGAAGCTGATGCACGACAGCGAGGCAACTCCATTGCAGGTGGACCTTCCGCGGCGCCCTGCGGGCGCGCCGTGGACAGAAACGACGGTATTCTCGGCCCCCGCGGCTGTCAACGGAATGTTTGACCGTCCGCGCGCGGGCGCGTACCGTCGGTGCGCCATGAACGCGATCCCCGCTCTGGTCGTGCTCGCCGCCCTCTCCGTGCCCTCCGCCGTCATCGTGGCGCCGCCCGCCTTCGGCGCCGCGCCCACGGCGCTCCGCTCCGCCGGCCGGCCCGATCTCGCGATCTACAGCGATGGATTCGCCTACGTTCGCGAGCCGCGCCGGGCGACCCTGGCGAAGGGCGAGAACGAGGTCGTCCTGGACGGCGCGCCGGAGCGGGTCGACTCGACGTCGGTTCGTCTCGACGGGCCGGGGCTCGACGTCCGCGAGCAGTCGTTCCGCTACGACCTCTGGAGCGACGAAAAGGTCTTCCGCCGCATGCTCGGCGACTCGATCTACTTCCGCTGGCAGAATCGGGTGGCGCAGGGCGTCCTGGTCGGCATCCAGGGTGACGCGCTCTTCATCCGTCGCGGCGACTCCACCGACGCGCTCCTCATGGTGCGCCGGGCGCAGCTCCAGGAACTGGAATTCCCGGCGCGGCGCGGGCCCTGGTCGCTCGCCGCGACGCCGTCGCTCCACTGGCGGGTCCGGACGGAGCAGGCGGGGGAGAAGAGCGCCACGCTCGCCTACCTCACCGGCGGGCTCGGCTGGCGCACCGAGTACGTTGCGACCCTTTCGGGCGGCGACCGGAATCTCGCGCTCAGCGGGTGGGCGTCGATCTCCAACAATTCGGGCGCCGCGTTCACGGGCGCGAAGGTCTCGCTGGTGGCGGGAGAGCTTCATCGCGCAGGCGGCGAGCACGATCGCGGCGGTTCGTCGGTGGACGCGCCGTCGAAGCCCGACGCCGGCGCCGCGGGCCGCGCGTCGGACCTCTTCGCCTATCACCTCTATCCCGTGGCCGATCCGCTCGATCTCCCGTCGTGGGGGACGATCCAGGTACCCCTCGTCGCTGCGGAGAAGGTCGCGGCGCGGCGCGCCCACCGTTACGACGGCGCGCGCGACGGCTCGAAGGTCCGCGCGCAGGTCGTCTTCGAGAACGAGAAGGGATCGGGGCTCGGGCTGCCCCTTCCGGCCGGGCGGGTCCGCGTCTTCGCGCCGGACGCGTCGGGCGCGACGACGCTCGTGGGCGAGGACGCCATCGGGCACACGCCCGCGGGGGCGACGGTTCGTCTCACGTGCGGCATCGCCTTCGACCTGACCGGCGAGCGGACCCGGGTCGCGCACACGCGGATCGCCCGGAACGTCACGGAGGACGAGTTCCGGATCGTGATTCGAAACGGAGGCGGCGCGGAGGCGACCGTCACCGTGGCGGAGACGCTCTACGGGACCTGGGAGATCACGCGGAAGTCGGGCGAGTTCCGCGCCGTGGACGCCGAGCGGATCGAATTCGACGTGAAGGTCCCCGCGCGCGGGGACGCGACGGTCGCCTACACGGTCCGGTACACCTACTAGGCGTCTCGAGTGCGCCCGTCGCGTCATCGCATCGCGTGCGGCGCGGCCCTCCTCCTCCTCGCCTCGTCGCCGTTCCCCGAGGGCGCCCGGGCGCTCCCGCCCGCCCACGCGTCGCGCGGGATCGCCGGGCCCCACTGGGTCTTCCTCCGGGACCGCGACCACGCTTCCTCCTCGACCGTCGCTCCGGCCCTCGCTCCCCACGCGGCCGCCCGCCGTGAGAAGGCGCGGCGGGAGCGCGCGGCCGCCCCCGCGCTCGACGCGCCGCCGCGGGCCGCCTACCGCGACGCGATCGCCGCGACCGGCGCGCGGCTTCGCACCGAGTCGCGCTGGCTGAACGCCGTGAGCGTCGAGGCGGACGCCTCGACCCTGGACCGGATCCGCGCGCTCCCCTTCGTGGTGGCGATCGCGCCCGTCGCGCGCGGGAGCGCCCGCCGGGCATCGGCGCCTTCGGATTCGATCGCCGCGTGGGCGCGCGGAGGCGACGTGGCGGACGCCGGGCCGTCGCACGCGCAGCTCGCGATGGCCGGGATTCCCGAGGCGCACGCGCTCGGATTTCACGGGGAGGGCGTTCTGATCGGCGTCCTCGACACCGGATTCGCCCTCGATCACGCGGCCTTCGACCGAATCGAGACGCGCGGCCGCCGCGATTTCGTCCAGGGGGACGGCGAGACCCGGAACGAACGCGGGCGCACGCCGCCCGATCCCGCCCGGCAGCACGACCACGGCACGCAGGTTCTGAGCCTTCTCGCCGCCTACGCGCCGGGGCGGATGATCGGCGCCGCCTACGGCGCTTCCTTCCTCCTCGCGAAGACCGAGCGGACCGACGTCGAGAAGCCCTTCGAGGAGGACATCTGGTGCGCCGGACTCGAATGGGCCGAGGCGGAGGGAGCCGACGTGATCACCACCTCCATCTCCTTCGACGATTGGTACCGCGCCGCCCCGCTCGACGGCCGCACCGCGGTCGTCACGCGGATGGCCAACGCGGCGTGGGAGCGCGGCGTGGTGCTCGTGAACGCCGCGGGGAACTACGGGCCGCGTCCCTCCTCGGTCGGCGCGCCGGCCGACGCGCCCGGGGTCATCGCGGTCGGCGCGACCGACCTCGAGGGACGGATCGCCGGCTTCTCGTCGCGGGGGCCGACGGGGGATGGCCGCGTGAAGCCCGACGTGACCGCGCCCGGGGCGAACGTCCTGGTCGCGGACGCGGGGACGCGCGACGGCTACACCCGCGACGGCGGGACCTCCTACTCCGCGCCGCTCGTGGCGGGCGTCGCCGCGCTGGTCGTCCAGGCGCACCCGGACTGGGGTCCCGAGGCGGTCCGGGAAGCGGTCGTCATGAGCGGCGACCGCGCCGACCAGCCCGCGACCGACTACGGCTGGGGGACGGTGAACGCGCGCGCGGCGATCCTCTATCCGTTCGTGGAGGGGACCGTGCGCGAGCGGGAGCGGGGCGCGCCGATTCCGAACGCGATCGTGTCGTGGGAGCGGGAAGAGCCGGCGCCCGGCGCTCCCGCCGAGTCGCCCGCCCGCGAGCACCGCTGGGCCGCTCCCGGCGACGGGCCGCCGCGCGGATCGATCCGCGCCGACGCGGGCGGAGCCTACACGATCGCGAATCTCCCTCCGGGGCGCTACCGGCTCACGGTCCGCGCCGAGGGCTTCACGACCGAGACGATCGGCCCCTTCGAGGTGCCGCCGAATCTGGGCGGCGTGGACGTCTCGCTCGCCCCGGCGCGCTGAGGGGCGCCGCGTCCTCCGCGCGGATCGGGCGCCGCCGCGCTCAGCGCACGCCCAGGTCCCGGAGCGCCTCCGTCGAACCCCGCCAGCGGACCCGTCCGTCCGTTCCGAAGCGGTAGTCGGGATTCGCTTTCAGGTACTCGATCGCCGCGGTGGAGAGGAGGATCTCGGTCCGCTCCTTCGGTTCCGCGTCGCGCAGCTCGTCGAAGTAGTCGCCGCCGTCCGCGAGGAAGTCGATCGTCGCGACGCGATAGACGCGGTTTCCGTCCAGCGGCTCCCCGCGGGTCGCGCCGTCGCCGCCGACGGAGATCTCGACCGCGCGACCGCGGCGCGCCACGTACGCGACGCCCGACGCGTGCCCGAAGCCACCCTTCCCGTAGCGCCGCGCCATGCCGTCGAGGAGGCTCCGGACCTTCGCGCCCGACATCCGCACCACGACGAGGCGGTTGTCGAACGGGAGCATGCTCAGGATGTCGCGCTCCCGCACCTCGCCGCCGGGGAGCGGAGAGCGGATGCCTCCCGCGTTCATGATCGCGATGTCGGCGCCGGTCCGGCTTCGAATGACGTCGGCCACGAAATTGCCGAGCGGATGATCGCCTTCGCTGAGCCCCTTCGTCTCCACGCGGCGCGGAAGGCGGCAGACGATCCGGTCGAGATCGGCGCCGAGCCGCGCGCGGTAGGAGGCGAGCACCGCCTCGACATCCGCGGCCTCTCCCTCCTCGGGGCGAACTTCGAGGAGCCGGCCGAAGGCGGCGCGCGCGCGGTCGCCGCCCCAGCGGAGCGTCGTGCGGCCCAGGTAGCGCCCCCACGATCCGGCCTGAGCGATCGGGGTGGCGCGCCCGCCTTCGGACTTCTCGAGCGTCGGACGGAAGAGCGGCGTGTGGCTGTGGCCGCCGATCACGACGTCGATCCCCGGGACGCGGTCGACGAGGTCGCGATCCGCGTCGACACCGAGATGGCTCAGCGCGATCACCAGGTCCGCCTCCTTCCGGAGGCGCGGCACCAGGTCGCGCGCGGCCGCCACCGGGCTTCCGATCGCGACGCCGCGGTTCTTCCGGGCGGCGACGATCCGATCGAGGCTGTGCGTCGTCAGCCCGAAGATCGCGACTCGGATCCCGTCGCGCTCGACGATCCGGTAGGGGCCCGTCAGGTAGCGGAGGTTCGCCCCGGCCGGCGCCTTCCCGCCTCCGACCCACTTCACGCTCCGAAGCGCGGCGCGCGGCACCGGCCCGGCCCCGGGGTCGGCCCACCCGCTCTCCGCCGCGACGAAGACGTTCGCGCTCAGGATCGGGGTCCGGGGCATCGCAGCGCCGACGCGCACGTACATCGTGATGGATGCGCCGCCGCCGCACGAAGACGTGCGCCCGTTCGTCGATATCGCGGCGCGCATCAAGGCCGCCGGCCTGCACGCCCCCGAGGTGCTGGCCGTCGACGAGGCACAAGGGTTCCTGCTGCTGAGCGATCTCGGCGGCCGGCTTTACCTGCAGGCGTTGACCGATGCCGAGCCGGCCGAGGCTGACCGATTGATGCGCGCGGCTATCGGCGCCCTGGTGCAATGGCAAACCCGTGTCGATGCGAGCGGGCTGCCGCCGTATGACGATGCCCTGCTGCGGCGCGAGCTGCAGCTGTTTCCCGACTGGTGCGTGCAGCGCGAGTTCGGCGTCACCTGGACCGACGAGCAACGGGCCACGTGGCAGCACCTGTGTGACCTGCTGGTGCAAAGCGCGCTGGCGCAGCCGCGCGTGGCGGTGCACCGCGACTGGATGCCGCGCAACCTGATGATCGCCGAGCCCAATCCGGCATCCTGGAAGTCGAGGATGCCGTGCACGGACCAATCACCTACGACGTGGCCTCGATGCTGCGCGACGCCTTCATCTCGTGGGACGAAGAGCGCGAGGTCGACTGGGCGGTGCGCTGGTGGCAGCAGGCGCGTGCCACGCCGGCGCTGGCCGGGCACACCTTCGCCGACGACTTTGGCGAATGTTGGCGTGCGCTCGAATGGATGGGCCTGCAGCGCCACCTGAAGGTGCTGGGCATTTTCTGCCGCCTGAAGCACCGCGACGGCAAGCCGCACTACAGCACCGACCTGCCGCGTTTCTTCGCCTATGCCACTCGCGTGGCGCTGCGCTACCGGCCGCTGGCGCCGCTGCTGACGCTGATCGAGCCGCTGTCGGGCCAGGCGGTGCGCGCCGGCTACACCTTCTAGAGGCGGTTGGCCCCCACGCTCGCTTGGCTCGCTGCCTCCCGAGGGGGCCTGCCCGGCTTGAGAGCGGCCCCGAGTGCTCGGTGAGTCAGTTCGACTGCGGAGACGGCCAGTGCATCCCCGGCTCGTATGAGTGCGACATC
>DATIQI010000230.1:0-9415 GCA_035470985.1 Acidobacteriota bacterium | reverse complement strand
TCTCGCCATACGCATCCGTCGGCAGGTTCGCGAGGGATACCCGCGCCGACCAGGGCGGGCCGCCGAAGCCATCGCCGTTCAGGAGCACGGTGCCGAAGTTCCTGGCGAGCCCGTAGACGATGTCGAGCGGGCTCTCGCCGGCGATGATCCCGGAAGCGACGGGCACCGTGTACTCCGCGTGCACCGCGGGCTTCTTCTTCGAGAGCGCCAGCACGGCGAGCGCGCCGAGGAACATCATGACCGCGTTGAAACCGTTGATGGTGAACGCGATCCCGAGCCCGGTGGGCGCGGGGATGAACTTCTTCTGCTTCGGAAACCACCGCTCGAGGAGCGGGAGGAGGATCCCCACCAGGGAACCGATCAGGAGCCCGATCCGCGCGGTGGGATGGAGCGACCCGACGCCCTTCGACAGGAGTTCCGCGACGCCGCGCCAGACCTGCGCGGCCGGCGCGGGCCACTGCTCCGTGCCGAGAACCGAGGCGTTCGGAATCAGGAGGAAGAAGACGGGGACCACGACCATTCCCCCCGCCAGCACGCCGAAGAACTGCGCGATGAACTGCTGGCGCGGCTTCGCGCCGAGCAGGTAGCCGCTCTTCAACTCGGTGAGGAGATCGCCGGCGTGGCTCACCGCTCCCGCCGTGATGTTCGCGGTCATGAGGTTCGTCGTGACGTCGCCCGGCTTGATCGCGCCGAACGTGAGCTGGGTGATTTTGCTGATCGGTCCGGTCGGCGTGATGTCGGTCTCTCCGGTGGCCCGCCCGGCGACGACCACCAGGAAGAAGGTCATGAAGACCGCGAGCACGCCCATCCACCACGTGATGTTGAAGAACGCGTGGCCGAGGAAGACCGCGGCGGCGCCCAGGACCAGCATGCCGGCCAGGAACCAGGAGCCGGGCACCTCGATCCGGGCCATCGGATCGACCTCAGCGCCCGCGCGCTTGCGGAGAAACGCCGTGAGCGTTCCGAAGGCGCGGACGACCGTCCGCCACTGCATGAAGAAGAGGAGGAGCCCCGACGTCACCATCATCGGGACGCCGATCCAGAGGCTCCAGGAGGAGATGCGGCGGAGCGCCGAGCCGCCGCTCTCGGCGATGATCCCGGCGTCCATCATGATCGGGGCGAGGATCAGGTAATTGATGCACGCGCCGAGCATCATGCTCCACGCCTGCCGGAAGCCCATGATCGCTCCGGCCGCGACGAAGAGGAGCGATCCCTCGAACGACATCGTGAGCTCGTTCAGGCGGTGCCGCCCGATCTTGATCCACTCGGTCCCCCAGGTGGCGGGGATGTTGGGGTACTTGATCCACGCGGCCGTCGCGTCGCGGAACCAGGTGATGGCCAGGCCGAGGAGTCCCGACCACATGAGGGCCTTCGCCTGGCGCTCCGCCGTGCTCCCCTCCTCGTGGAGGGCCCGGAGCGTCGTCGCCGCCGCGATACCGCTGGGAAAGGGGAGCTGCTCCACGTTGATCATCTGGCGCTTCGCGGGCACGGCCAGGAAGACGCCGAGCCACGAGAGGACGAGGATCCAGAGCGTGAGCTGCCACATTCCGGGCACGGCCTCGGGGTTCAGCATCATGAGCGCCGGAATCGCGTTCACCAGCCCCGCGCCGGTCATGTACCCGGCCGCGGAGGCGCACGACTGCATGGCGTTGTTCTCGAGGATGCTGAAGGCGGGGAACTGCTTCGGGAAGGCTCGATGGAGCGCCGCGAAGATGGCGTACGCCAGGATGCAGGACGTGATCGCCACGCCCATGCTCCATCCGGCCTTCAGTCCGATGTAGATGTTGCTGAGCGACATGAACGCGCCGAGAAGCATGCCCATGATCAGCGCGCGCATCGTGAGCTGCGGCATGCGATCGCCGGCGTAGACGTTCTCGAACCAGTGACGCTCGATCTCTTCGGGAGTGCGGGGGGCGGTCGCGACGGCGGGTTCGGTGGCCACGGGGTTGCCCTCGGGTTCACGGCGACGGCGTGTCGGCGGCGCCGAGGATCGCCGAGCCGGCACGCCGGCTCAAGGGCTATTCTGGTACCCCTCTAGGCGGAGGCGCCTGCTCCTCCGGGAGCCCTCGCGGAGGCGCCCCGTCGAAACGGAAGCATGAGGACCCAGAAGAGGAAGAGCGCCAGAACGTCCGCGGCGACGATGTACCACGGCCAGGGGCCCATCGCGTCGAGGATGGAAGGCTGCGAGGGCTTGGCGCGGAGGTAGAGGTAGTTCGCGCCGGTCGTGAGATCGATCGCCGCGGCCAGGAGCGCGTAGGCGTTCGTGATCGCGAAGACGCGCCAGTGGGAACCGGGCCGCGGCCGCACGCCGGCGCCGAACGTCATCACCACCGCCGACGCCGCCACGACCCCGTGGAGCGCGAAGAAGGAGAGACAGCGCGTGTCGGGGAATCCACGGTCCACGTCGGGCGTGATCATCGCGATCAGGGTCCCCGTGAGGCCCCAGAAGTAGAGCATCTCGCACGCGAACCGGCCCTTCGTGAGAAGCGCCCAGACGGCGAAGAGGACCGCCAGGTCGCAGAGGTGGAGGGGAAGGATCTCGAGCCAGTCGAGGCCGCGGAGCGGGAGCGAATCGACGAGGGCGAATCCCAACCCGCCCACGAGGATCGCCGCCAGCGTGCCTCGGACCGCGAGCCCCGGAGCCCCCGATCGCGACGCCCCTCCCCGGACGAGACGGGCCAGGAGCCAGGCGAGGAGGGCCACCCCGGCCAGCGTTCCCAGGTGTTCCGGGCCGAATCGCGTGAACGCACTCATACGGCCTCGACTCCGGGGCTAGGTTCCGACCGGGGCCGGGTGTAGCATCGATCCACGCGGCGATCCACGGACCCGGCTCGAACTCCCCCGCCGGTCCCCGTGCCGCGACTCCCCAGGCCGATGTCGTCGTCCGTGCCCGCCGATCCTCCCCACGGGCGTTCGGATGCGGTGTCGCTTCTCGTTCTAGAAGTGAGCACGACTTCGTCGAGACCCCGACGTCAAGGAGGTGCCCTTCCATGAGAACGACTCGCTTCGCGGCCGGCGTCCTGGCCGCACTTCTCGCCGCCTCTCTCGTCGCGCCGCGAGCCGTCGGCTCGCCGGAGTTCACCTGCGACCTGCGGCTCGCGCCGCGCGTCCTCGAGCTCGACACCCGAGCGCTCTGGGTGACCGCCACGATCGAGCCGGCCGGGTTCCTGCCGCAGCAGATCGACCTCTCGTCCCTCAGGCTACAGGGAGCCGTGACCGCGGACAACAAGGGGACGGGGATCGGGGACGACGACGGAGACGGCCGCATGGAGCTGCACGTCCGGTTCCCGCGCGAGGCGCTCCATCGGTGGCTCGCTCCGGGGGAGAACGAGATCACCCTCGACGGGACGCTGCATTCGGGAGAGGAGTTCCGCGGGACCTGCATGCTCCGCGTGATCCCGCCGTCGCCACGCGGCCCGTTCGGAGTTCGCGTGGTGTCGCCGCCGGGAACGCTCCCGGTTCGCTTCGTGGTGGATCGCGCGGATTCGCGTCGCTACCAGGCCCGCGTCTTCGACGCGCGAGGGCGGCTGGTGGCGTCGTGGAGCGCTCTGGCCGGCGGCGGCGTCGCGGCGGCTTGGAACGGCCGCGCCGGCGACGGGACGAAGGCGTCGCCCGGGGTCTATTTCATTCGGCTCGAGAACGGCGGGTCGGCGTGGAACGGGCGCGCCGTGATTCTCGAGTAGACGCCGCGATCGGCGGTCGCCGCGCGATCAGCGGCGACCCGCCCTCCAGACGCCCCAGAGCACGTAGATGCCGAACGCCATGGAGAAGGCGAGACCCAGCCAGAAGAGCCACTCCACGATCGGTCCCAGCTCCGGTACGAGCCGAATTCCCGCCGCGAGACCTAGCGCGATCACGGAAGCGCCGAGGAGGATGGAGAGCGCCAGGCGATTCGTCATCGCATGGAACTCGTGCGCGATCCGGTCCAGCCCGCGGTGGGTGACGTCCATCTGGAGTTCCCCCCGCTCCAGCCGATCGAGGAGGCGCGCCGTGCGGCGCGGCAGATCGACGCCGAGTTCGGCGGCGTCCACCGCGGCCCGCCCCGCTCGGGTCGCCAGGCTCGCCAGCGAGTGGCGACGGCGCCAATGCTCGCGGACGACCGGCACGGCGAATTCGAGGTAGCGGAAGTTCGGATCGAGCATCAGCCCGATCCCCTCGCTCATGTTGGCGACGCGAAGGAGCAGCGCCAGCTCGCTCGGGAGCTGCAGCTTGTGCCGGAAGGCGATCTGGAAGAGATCGTCGCCGACCGCCGCCGCGCTCAGCTCGCCGACCGAAGAGGCTCCGTAGCGTCCCACGAGGTGCGCGAGGTCGCGCTCGAACATCGGCCGGTTGGCGCGGCGCCCGGCCACGCCGAGCCCGTAGAGCGCGTCGGCGAGCCCTTCGGCGTCCTGCCGCGAGGCCGCCACCATTCCACGTAGGAGGTGCCGCTGCGTCGGTTCGCTCAGGCGGGCCACCATCCCGAAGTCCACCATGGCGAGCGACGCGTCGGGCTGCACGAAGTAGTTGCCCGGATGCGCGTCGGCGTGGAAGAAACCGAACTCGAGCACCTGGCGCAGGAAGAGGCGCACCGCGTTTTCCGCGACCGCTCGCCCGGAGACGCCGAGTCCGCGAAGCGACTCCAGGTCGGAGATCTTCACCCCGCTCACCCGTTCCATCGTGAGGACGCGGACGCTGCTGTACCTCTCGTACACGCGCGGGATCCAGATGGCGCGGTCGCCCTCGAAGTCGCTTCGAAGCCGTGCCGCGTTCTGCGCCTCGCGGACGTAGTTCAGCTCGTCGCGCAGGGTATGGGCGAACTCGTCCACGAGCGGGCGCAACTCGTAGTCGCGGCCGAGCGGGGTGTGGAGCTGCACCCAGTCGACGATGTCGCGGAGGATCGCGAGATCGAGTTCGACCTGCTCCTCGACGCCCGGACGCCGCACCTTCACGACCACGGGAGTCCCGTCGGGGAGGACCGCGGCGTGGACCTGCCCGATGGAGGCGGATGCGATCGGCGCCGGATTGAGTGAAGCGAACGGAGGGTACGGCAGTCCGGCCAGATCCTCCCGCACGATCCGCTCGATCGCCTCGAAGGGGACCGGCGGGGCCGAGTCCTGGAGCTTCGACAGTTCCGCGATCAGATCGGGAGGGAAGAGGTCGGCTCGGGTGCTGAGCATCTGCCCGAGCTTGATGAAGGTCGCCCCCATCTCGCCGAGCGCCAGCCGCACGCGTTCCGCCTCGGTGCGGTGGTTCCCCTTCGGGGGCCGCTGGGCGAATCGGGGGGCGAAGCGGCGCAAGCCGGTCCGCTCCGCGAGCGACTCCAGACCATAATAGAAGAGCACGCGGACGATGTGGCGGGTGCGTCCCAGTCTCGATCGCACCCCGTTTCGCGACAGACCGAGCACGCTGGACATGATCCCTCCGCCGGGGCGGTTGCCGGGCCGCCTCCAGAGAATCACCAGGCACGCCTTGTGCCACCCTGCACGAAGCGGGAGCCTTCGAAAGGCGATACCCGAGGAGGTGCAAGTCCTTATGGGCCACCATCCCAAGGGATTTCGCTCGGAACTCGGTTCTCTCCCGGCGGTGTGGGCGGGGGATTCGGGCCGCCAAGTCGGCAGGGAACGTGACGGAATGGCAGGCGCGGAGGCGCTCTATCGCGGCTTCCGCCCGGTCATGCTGGCGGCCATCGCGGTCCATTTCCGGCGCGCGATCGTGCTCGGCGCGGAACGGTTTCCGAAGCGCGGCGCGGTGCTCGTCGTCGCGAATCACCCTTCGACATGGAGCGACGTGCTCCTGCTCGACGCCCTGCTCGGCCGCAGGCAGCACTTCCTCGCCGAGGCCGGCCAGTTTCACCTCTGGCCCCGCCGCATTCTGCTTCGTCTCTTCGGAACGCTCCCCCTCTGGATGTCCGAATCGGGGCCCCGGTCGTCCGAGCGGAACGAGGAGACGTTTCGCCGCTGCCGCCGCCTGTTCGACCGCGGGGAAGTCGTGACGATCTTCCCGGAAGGGATCAGCCGGACCGATCGCTCCTTGATGCCGCTTCGCCGCGGCGCCGCGAGACTCGCGCTCTCCTACGCCCGCTGCCGCGGCGCGAGCCGCTCCTTCTCGATCATCCCGATCGGGCTCCGCTACTCGGATCGCACGGCCTTTCGAAGCGACGTGGCGCTTCGGGTCGGGGAACCGATCCCGCTCGCGGCCTTGCGCGGGGAGTTCTCCGGCGACGATCCGGGGGCGTGGGATCGACTGACGGAGCGGCTCGCCGGCGCGCTTCGCTCGCTCGCGGTGCTCGCGGAGGATCCGCGGGACGAGGCGATCCTCTCCGCGCTGGCGCCGATCGTGACGGCGCGGGAGCGCGACGGCGCCCCGGCGCGCGAGGGCGGTCTCGAGCGATGGGTCGCGGCCACGAGACGCGACGACCCGGAGGGGTACCGGCGGCTCCACCGGCTGGCGAGGAGCCACGCGCGCGTCCTGCGCGCGCTCCGGGTGTCGGACCGCATCCTGGCGGAGCCTTCACGGTCGATCGCCGAACGATCCTCGGCCAAGAGGGCCGCCGCCGCGCTCCTCGCGGCGCCGGCGCTCGTGGGAGCGGCGATCCACGCCCTCCCGGTCCTCCTGACGCGGTCCGCCATTCGGTCCTTCTCCTACGACCCGAGCCAGGTCGCGTTCGCGCGAATCGCGTCGGGCCTCTTCTTTCTCCTCCTGGGCTACGCGGCCCTCGCGGGCGTGTTCGTCCGGCTCCTGCACGCGGGCGCGGTTGCGATCCTCGCGCTCTTCGGCGCGTGCGCCCTGCTCGGGTTGATCGCGCTCGGCGCGTGGGAGCGGGGCCGTCCCGGCGCGGAGCGGAGACGCCTCGCGCAAATCGCCCGCCGGCACCCCCGGCTCGTGGAGCGGGCACGCAGGAGCCGGGAGGAACTCGCCCGGTGGGTTTCTCGCGCGGATCGTCCGTCCGGGGACGGTCGGTGAGCCTCCTCCACACGAAGCAGTACTCCGGGTGGGCGCGAGGGCATCTGCTCTGCCGCGTGGAGGGCGTCGCGGGGCGCTTCGCGGTCACGTTCGACGATGGTCCCTACCCGGCGGCGACGGGCCGCGTTCTCGACGTGCTCGCCCGCTTCGGCGCGCGCGCCACGTTCTTCATGCTGGGCGGCCACGTGCGCCGCCACCCGGCCTTGGCGCGGCGCGTGGTCGCGGAGGGGCACGAGGCGGCGGTTCACGGGGACTCGCACTGGCCGATGCCGCTCCTGTTGCCGCACGCGATGCGGCGGGAGGTCCTGCGCTGCGCGGCGTCGATCGAAGAGGCGACGGGGACGGCGCCCCGCTTCTACCGGCCGCCCTTCGGCTTCATGACGCCGGGGCAGGCCCGCTTCGTCCGGAATCTGGGTTACGAACCGGTCCTCGGCGACGTCTATCCCGAGGATCCGCATCTCCCCGGGGTCGAACGGATCGTCGCGCGCGTGATGCCGCGCCTCCGCGCCGGTTCGATCCTGATCCTGCACGACGGAAGTCCGATCGGGAATCCGAGCCGGGCTCAGACGGTGGACGCGCTGGCGATCATCCTGGCCGAGGCGGCGCGACGGGGACTCCGAGGGAGCACGGTGGCGGAGGTCGTCGCGAACGCGTGACCGGTCATCCCACCGGGACCGACGCGATCGTGGGCTTCCCCATCACGACGCGAACGCGGTGCGCGCGGCCGTCGTCGGTCAAGGGGATCGCCCGGGCGTCCACGCGAACGCCGTCGAGGAGCGCCTCCGCGACGCCGCGGCTCCTCTGCTCCGGATTCTCCACCGCGATCTCGTACTCGCTTCCTCCGTACCGCCACCGGACGACGTACCCCTCCCAGGGCGCCGGAACGCAAGGCGAGACGGAGAAGGTCCGGCCCCGGCGCCGGAGCCCGAGGATCGATTCGAGTCCGAGACGGTACATCCAGGCGGCCGAGCCCGTGTACCACGTCCATCCGCCACGGCCCATGTGGGCGGGGTGCGCGTAGACGTCGGCCGCGACCACGTAGGGTTCCACTTTGTAGCGCTCGATGTCGGCGCGCGTGCGGGCGTGATTGATCGGATTCAGCATGTGGAAGAGCTCGACCGCCTCGTCGCCGTGGCCGAGTTGGGCGATCGCCATCACGGTCCAGAGGGCGGCCTGCGTGTACTGGCCGCCGTTCTCGCGCACGCCCGGCAGGTAGCCCTTGATGTAGCCGGGGTCGAGCGACGATTGATCGAAGGGTGGCGTGAGGAGCTGGATGACGCCCGCCTCGCGGCGAACCAGTTGCGCGCGGACGGCGTCCATGGCGCGCTCGGCTCGTCCCGCGGGCACGGAGCCCGAGAGGACGGCCCAGCTCTGCGCGAGGGAGTCGACCCGACACTCCTCGCTCTGCGCGGAGCCGAGCGGCGTGCCGTCGTCGAAGTAGGCGCGCCGGTACCATTCACCGTCCCAGGCCTGCTCCAAGGTCGCGATCAGACGGTCGCGCTCGCCGCGCCAGCGGACGGCGCGCTCCGCGTCGCCGCGCGACGCGGCGATGGTCGCGAAGTCGCGGAGAATCCGAGTCAGGAACCACCCCAGCCAGACGCTTTCGCCGCGACCCTGGTGTCCCACCCGGTTCATGCCGTCGTTCCAGTCGCCCGTGCCGATCAGGGGAAGGCCGTGGAGTCCGATCGTCAAGCCGCGCTCGATGGCTCGGACACAGTGTTCGTACAGGGTGGCGCAGGGCGCCCGGGCCACCTCGGGCCGCCCGTAGGCCTCCAGCTCGGTGGGTTGGAGCGGAGGCGCTTCCAGGAACGGAACGGGCGCGTCGAGGGCCTTCGAGTCGCCGGTGGCGTCCAGATAGTGGGCCACGGCATAGGGGAGCCAGAGAAGGTCGTCGGAGCAGCGGCTCCTCAGGCCGCGGCCAGTCGGCTCGTGCCACCAGTGCTGCACGTCGCCCTCGACGAACTGGCGCGCCGCGGCGCGGAGCAGGTGCCCCCGGGCGAGATCGGGTCGCGCGAAGGTCAGCGCCATGGAGTCCTGGAGCTGGTCGCGGAATCCGTACGCGCCGCTCGCCTGGTAGAAACCGGTGCGGCCCCAGAGCCGCGAGCTGACCGTCTGGTAGAGAAGCCAGCGGTTCATCAGGAGGTCGAACGAATCGTCGGGCGTGGCGACCTGCACCGTGCCGAGAATCTCGTCCCAGCGGCTCTCGACCTCGCCCAGCGCGCGGCGCGCCTCCGCCACGTCGCCGAATCGGCGCGCCAGCGCGAGCGCGTGCTCCCGATCGTCGCCCTGTCCGAGGAGGAGCACCAACTCCCTGGTTTCGCCCGGCTCGAGATCCACGCGCACCTGAAGCGCCGCGCAGGGGTCGAGCCCCGCGCCGAAGCGCCGCGCGAGCGACTCGCGCGCGAGCGCGGCCGGGCGGCGCAGGGAGCCGTTCCGGCCGAGGAACTCGAGGCGGTCTCCGGTCGCGGAAGCG
>DATIQI010000229.1:0-1770 GCA_035470985.1 Acidobacteriota bacterium | reverse complement strand
GCCATGGTGCCGATGGTATCCGAAAGTCAGTAGCGGATCACGAACCCGATGGAGGCATTCCAGTAGCTCAATTCGACGGGGCCAAACGAGTTTCCCGTCAGCTCCTCTCCCGGCCGCACGTGTCGGAAGTAGCGCAGGTCGAATCGCAACCCGGTCCGGTCCGTGATGAAGCCGACGGCCCCTCCACCGATGTCGAAGCCCAGGAGGTTCACCGGCTTGCCGAACAGATCGACCTCATTCAAATCCTCGGCTGACGTCCGGAGAAGCCCCAGCCCGCCTGACACAACTGGGCGCCACGGCGCCGAGAGCGCCGCGCGGCCGCCCTTCGCGGCGGGCGCGGAATCGCCGGCGGGCGCTCCCGTTTCGTCCCACTGATGCGCCGCATTCTCGTCGTGGGCGCCGGCGTGGCCGGGCTCGCGACCGCGTGGGCGCTCCGCCGCGACGCCGCGACCCGCGGCATCCCCATCGACGTGCAGGTGCTGGAGGGCGGCTCCCGCGCGGGCGGGCGGATCCGAACGACGCGCGAGGACGGCTGGACGATCGAGTGGGCCGCGAACGCCATCCAGGGCGCGGAGGGATCGGCCTGGCGGATCGCCGAGGAGGCGGGCCTCGCCGGCGACCGGATTCTCTCCCGGCCCGACGCGGCGCGCCGCTACATCGCGCGCGGCGGGAAGCTCCACCTCGTCCCGCTCGACCCGGTCTCGTTCCTGCGCTTCACCGGCCTCTCCCCCGCGGGGCGCCTGCGCGTCGCGCTCGAACCCTTCTACGCCCGCCGCGTGCCGCGCGACGAAACCGTCCACGACTACGCCGTTCGCCATATCGGCGAGGAGGCGGCGGTCGCCCTCATCGGAAGCGTGGTGCGCGGCGTCTTCGCGGGCGACGCGAGGCGGCTCTCGCTCGACTCCGCGTTCCCCCTGATGCGGGAGATGGAGCGGAAGCACCGCTCGCTCGTCCTCGCGATGATCGCGGCCGGGAAGGACGCGCGCGCCCAGGGGAAGAAGGGTCCGGGCATGGCGGCTGCGGCCGGACCGGGGCGGCGCGCCCTCTGGACGCTCCGGGGCGGGCTCGAGTCCTTCGTGGACGCGCTCGCGAAGCCGCTCGGACCCGCGCTTCGCCTTCGCTGCCCCGCCCTGGCGCTGGAGCGGCGCGACGCCGGCGGATTCCGGATCCGCCTCGCGAGCGGCGAGGCGACCGAGGCGGACGTGGTCGTCCTCACGACCGCGCCGCGCGTCAGCGCCTCGCTCATCCGGCCGATCGATCCCGAGGCGGCGCGCGAGCTGGAGACGATCCCCTCGGCGGGCCTGAACGTCGTCGGTCTCGGATTCCAGCGCGACGCCTTCCGCGGCACCCCGGACGGTTACGGATTCCTCGCCGCGCCCGGTCCGGGCGACGACCTGAACGTGCTCGGCGCCCTCTTCGAATCGAACCTCTTCCCCGACCGCGCGCCCGAGGGGCACGTCCTGGTGCGCGTGATGATCGGAGGCGCCGAGCGTCCCGATCTCGTCACGAAGCGCGACGACGAGCTGGTCGCCATCTCCATGAAGGCGCTCGACCGGATGGTCGGCCTGAACCGGGGCTTGCCCAAGGCGCCCAGATGGTAAATCTCGTATTTTTTCCCATTGACGGCAAGTTGCCGCTGCGCTTTAAAGCTGTTTTTCATCTGCCACCCCTAAAGAAATCAATACTGATGAAACCCCGGACTCGCGGTGCGTAAAAACTCCGGGGCGATGGATTATTTGAGCAAGAACGGGCGCGGATTATACCCCAAAC
>DATIQI010000228.1:0-13957 GCA_035470985.1 Acidobacteriota bacterium | reverse complement strand
ATCTCCCCGCTGGATCTCGTAGCGCGCCCCCCGGCGCACGCGCGAGAACTCGGAGAGGCGCGTGCTCGCGTCGGCGAAGAGGGAGGCGCGCCGTTTCCCGTCGTCGCGCGAGTCGAGCGCCGGCTCGATGAGGAGGATCCGATCGGCGCCGCGCGACCAGGTCGCGCGGAGCGGGGGCGGAAGCCGGCGGTCGCCCCGCTCCGGGTCGAGAACGTCGAGCGCCACGCCGAGCGCGCGGAGATCGCCGGCGCGCGCACGCGGATCGAGATCGAGGCGGAGATAGAAGCGGGCCTGATCGGACGCGGCGTAGAGCGCCCGAATCCCGCCCCCGCCGCGCGCCGCGCCTTCGCCCGCGGGGCGCGCGGCGGCTCCGGCCGAGTCGGCCGTCGCGTACGGCGCGATCCCCTCCCAATCGGAGCGTTCGCCGTCCACGTGGATGCGCGACGGGGGATCGAACGAGATCAGGCCGTAGCACTCCTCGGCGTCGAGCAGGTTGTGCCAGAGCGGATCGCGATCGCGCGGCTGCTCCCCCTTCCATGCGAGCCAGTTCACCTTGAACCACTCGTCGAAGAGGGCGAAGAGGAGCGCGCCCGACGCGCCCGACGCGGCGACGTCCTCCAGGAGGCGGACGTCGTGCCGCCCCTTCGTCTCCTCCGAGGCGCCGCCGTGATGTATCCCCTGGGGTTGCAGGTGGGCGACGCCGCGGCTCGACGGGACGCCCATCTCCCCGATCAGGAGCGGCACGTCGCGCGTGTGGGCCTTCAGATCCGCCAGATACCCCGCGTAGCTGCACGCGCCGTGGCGGTCGCGGAACGCGGCGTAGCCCGGGTCGAGATTCATGAAGTCGGGATAGTAGGGATAGACGTGGTAGTTCGCGAAGTAGCCGAGGAACCCCGCGTCCGCGCCGACCGGCGCCGCGGGGCGGATGCGCGTCGGATCGACCGCGTACGCGTCCTCGTCGTGCTCGGCCTCGCCGTCGCCCCGCTCGCTCTCGGTGGGGTGGCGCATCGGATCGAGCGTCGGCCAGTTCACGAACGAGACGGCCCGCGCGAGCCCGTACCGGTCGTGTTCGTAGCGGGCCGCGCCGTCGCAGACGCGCGCCAGCCAGCACTCCATCGGCGTGCCGCGGTCCACGGCGAAGAACCTCCCGCGGTAGCGGGTCGAGTCGGGCCGGAGGCGCTCGGTTTCCCGCACCGCGTACGGCTCCCACTCGCGCCCCAGGATCCACCCCGCGAGCCACGGGGCGACGTCCGCTTCGTAGCGTCCCGACGCGTGACCCGGCCGCGGCGCCACCACGGCGTTCCCGTGGACCGCGTCGATGGCCGTGCGGATCTCCCGCTCGAATCCCTCCAGATAGGCGGGCGTCCAGAAGTCGTGCGTCTCCGGCAGCTCGATCCAGACTTCCTGGAAGAGCCAGAGCGGCGATTCGGGGTGCTCGGCGTTCTCCGCCGCCAGGGCGCGGTAGAAGTCGGGAGGATGGAGCGCGTAGACGCGGATCGCGTTCGCGCGGAGCTCGCGCGCGAAGCGGAGCCACCGGCGGTAGTCCTCGTAGCCGATGGCGAACTCGCCGGGGAAGCGGCCCGGCGCGCCGGCGCCGAGATTCACGCCGCGAACGAAGACCGGCGCGGCGCGGCCCTCCCGCACGATCTCGAAGCGGTCGCCCCGCGCCAGGACGTGGGGCGGGCGATCGGACGCGGCGGCGGAGGAGCGGCTCGCGGCGGCGCGCGTCGCGGACGCGGGGGCGGGTCTCGCGGCGGAAGGATCCGTCGCGGAGGGGGTGGCCTGCGTGGCGGCGCAGGACAGGACGAGCGCGGCGACGCCGGCCAGCGTGGGGGCGCCGTGATGGCGTCGGGTCATGGGCGATTCATCGGCACCGGTCCCGCGAATCTCCAGCCGCGCGCCCGACGCCGGTCAGGGAAAGATGGCGCGGAGCGCGGCCTCGTGATTTTCGAACGAATCGAGGATCGCGTCGGGCGTCGACGCCGCCAGCTCCCCTCGGGCCACCAACCCCGTCGCCACCACGACCGCCCGCGCGCCGATCGCCCGGGCGCAGGCGACGTCCTTCGGAGTATCGCCGATCACGGTCGTTTCGGCGCCGGTGAACGCGCGGCCCGCCAGGGCGCGCGCCTTCTCGAGCGCGATCGCGGCCAGCACGGAGCGATCCTCGTGATCGTCGCCGAACGCTCCGAAGCGGAAGTAGGGCTCGAGATTCCAGCGGCGAAGCTTCAGCTGCGCCCCGCGAAGGACGTTTCCGGTCAGGAGCCCGACCAGGACCTCGTCCAGCTTGTTCAGCCGCTCCAGGAGCTCGCGAACGCCCGGATAGAGCCGGGCGCCGTCGTGGTTCGGCATCTCCTCCTCGAGGTAGGCCACGTAGCGACGCAGGCACTCCTCGCGGCGCTGGTGGATCACGTCGTCCGCCACGCCGGCCTGACGCATGATCGCCGTCACGCACTCGGGATCGGTCATCCCCGCGAAGCGGAACGTGCCGACCGGTCCGCTGGTCGCGTACGTCTCGCGCAGGGCGCGCGCGAACGCGATCTTCGGGGCGATCCCCTCGCGAAGCAGCGTGCCGTCGATGTCGAAGAGTACGAGTCGCATGTCGGGAGCGAAGCGGGGGTTAGTTGGACTCGACGCGGACGCCGCCCTGGTCGCGCGAGAGCACGACCGGGCGATGGTCCACCTCGAAACCGCGTCGGCCGGAGCCGGCCGTGAACCGGATACAGGGCACGAGCACGCGGCCGTCGTGCTCCTTCTGGACGTCCGAAAGCGAGTAGCCGAGCGCCTGCTCGCGCGTGGCCGTCCAGTCGCGCAGGTGCGTCCGTGCCTTCTGCAGCTCCTCGACGGCGCCGATCGCGGCCGCGGTTTCCTGGATCGGTCCGCTGCTCCACGTCATGCCCGCCGCGGTTCGGAGCGACGTGCACGCCCACGACCCGCCCGAGCCGGCGAAGGTCAGGATCTCGTCGCGGCTCTCCACGATCTGCCCCGTCGCGTCGGCGAAGAGGAGGTAGGCGGAGACCGTGAAGCGCCCGGCGCCCGCGCCTTCGATGGAGGCGTCCTGGAAGTCGAACGCGACGAGGCGGGATTCGGCGGGACCGTAGAGCTCCTCCGCCTTGGCGCCCTTCGGGGCGGGAAGGCCGAGGTTCGCGTGGCGTCCCTTCGCGCGGGCGGCGCTGGCGTCCCGGCGCGCGGCCAGGAAGCGTTCCACGGCGCGAACGCGCGCGGGATCGGCCGGAGGCGGAGGGGACGGAGCCTTCCCGAGGCGGATCTCCGTGACGGAACCCGGCTCGGATGAGGGCGCGGGCGGCGCGGTGGAATCGGCGAAGGCCGGCGCGGCGGCGAGAACCAACGAGAGCGAGAGCGAGATGAGCCGCATGGAGGGGAAGTGTAGCACCGAAGCTACGCGGGGTGTACCCCCCGGAGCGGAGGCCGGACGCGCGGGGCGCCCGGCTCGCTCCAGGCCCGGCCCCTCAGGGCCGGACGACCAATCGGCCGGACGGGCGGGCGTTCGGAGAGCCCGCAGCGGGCGGCGCTTCGACGAGGCGCGGGTTGTTCGTCCGCGCCTGCGCCTCTTCCTTCGTGATCTTCCCCGAGGCGAAGAGGTCCATGATCGCCTGATCGAGGGTCTGCATCCCGTGCTGCGCCCCGACCTGCATGACGCTCGCGATCTGCGTCGTCTTCCCCTCGCGGATCAGGTTCCGGAGCGCCGGCACGCCGACCAGGATCTCCAGCGCGGCGACCCGCCCCTTGCCGTCGGCGGACGGCAGCAGCGTCTGGGCGATCACGCCCTCCAGCGACTCGCTCAGCATGGTGCGGATCTGCGCCTGGCGGTCGCCCGGGAAGATGTCGATGAGGCGGTCGATCGTCTTCGCCGCCGAATTCGTGTGAAGCGTGCCGAAGACCAGATGACCCGTTTCGGCCGCCGTGATCGCCAGCGCGGTCGTCTCGAGGTCGCGCAGCTCGCCCACGAGGAGAATGTCCGGATCCTCGCGGAGGGCGCTTCGGAGCGCGGCGGCGAAGCTCTCCGTGTGCGTGCCGACCTCGCGCTGCTGGACGAGGCACTTCCGGCTCTCGTGCACGAACTCGATGGGGTCCTCGATGGTGACGATGTGTCCCTGCCGGTGCTCGTTCACGTGGTGGATCATCGCGGCGAGCGTGGTCGACTTGCCGCTCCCGGTCGGGCCCGTCACGAGCACGAGGCCGCGCTCCTTCATCGCCAGGTCGCGGAGGATCGGCGGCGCGTGCAGTTCCTCCAGCGTCCGGATCTTCGTCACGATGACGCGGTAGACGGCCGAAATTCCGTGCCGCTGGCGGAAGACGTTCGCGCGGAAGCGGGCGACGCCCGGGATCTCGAACGCGAAATCGACCTCCAGGCCGCGCTCGAACGCGCGGCGGTGCTCGTCGGACATCACCGAGTAGATCAGATCGCGAGCCTGATCGCCGTCGAGCGGCGTCGCCTGCGAGCGGACCATGTTCCCGCGGTGGCGGATGAGCGGCGGCTGTCCCGTCGCGAGGTGGAGATCGGAGGCCCCGGCGTCCATCGTGGCCTTCAGGAGCGAATGGAGGTCGAGGCTCATCGGAGGTTCCCTCCGCGCGCGAGCGCGTCGCGATCTTCGTCGGTCAGGAGCGTCACGTCGAGGCTGCCCGCCCGCGCCGCGTCGTCGTCGTCGTCCGTCCAGACGGCCGATCCCTCCGCGCGCCCGCCCGGGAGCGTGATCAGGGCGAAGGGGCGGTCGCGCAGGACCGCGCGCCCCGCCGGACGGGAGGCGAGGTAGGCGAGGAGCGCCGGCCCGTCCAGCCAGTCGGTGCGCGCGAAGACGAGGCGGCCGACCGCGGCGCCGGAGAGGACTCCGGCGATCGCCTCGCCGCGCAGGACTCCGTCGAGCACGACCACGTCGGCGCCGAGGCCGAGGGCGAGCGTGTCCCAGCGCGCGCCGCTCGAGGCCCCGGACGCCTCGTGGGTTTCGGGAACTTCCGCCGATTCGCGGATTCCGTGGATCGCGTGCATCCGGATCGCGTCGCGCGGATAGGGCGCGGCCGATCCGTCGTCCACGACGAGCGTCCGCCGCCACGACCGCGCGGCGAGGGCCGCGAGCGACGCGAGGACCGTGGAGCCCCCCGCGCGCGGCGGCCCGGTGACGACGACCAATCCCTCGGGACCGTCCACGAACTCGCGGATCTCCGCCTCTCCGATCGGAGGCATGCCGAGCGTGGAGAGGTCGGGGGCGTGGGCCGCCAGCGGCGCGAGCCGGATCACCGTGGCGACGCCTCCGTGGACCCGCGCGTGGCAGACCTCGCACGAAACCGGCCCTCCGTCCAGGTCGGCGATGAAGGAGCCGCGGACGCAGGCGAGATCGCTCCGGTCGAGATCGGGCACGCCGAGCGCCAGGAGTCGCGTCTGCAGGTAGAGCCCCGTCTCGGGCTGCTCGCTCGACTGGGTCACGAGTCCCTCGTCGGTCCGATAGGAGACGACCAGCGCCGGGCCGCTCGGGATGAAGTGGAGCTCCGACGCCTTCCGCTCGCGCGCCGCGTGGAGATGGAAGAGGAGGAAGTTCTGTCCGCCGCGGTCCCAGACGATGCCGCTGTCGGGCCCGTCGCCGGTCTCGGAGGCGACCGACGCGCGCGCCTCCGCCGCCGTGGGACGCGCGGGCCCGAGGACGGCGTCGAGGGCGCGGCGGATCGAGGCCGGCCCGCCGATCACGAAGGAGACGGCCGATTCCGCGGCCTCCTGGAGCGAGGCGATCGCTTCGCCGTCGCTCGGATCGGCGCAGGCGATCGTGATCCCCTCGGGGGAGCGGAAGAGCGGCACGGCCTGGGTCCGGCGAAGGAGCGATTCGGGGAAGCGGCGGATCAGATCGGGATCGACCGTCTCCGCCTGGACGTCCGCGAAGGGGATGCCGAGCTGCTTCGAGAGCGCCCAGATGATGCTCTCCTCGCTCGCGATGCCGAGCTCGACCAGCGTCTCGCCGATCATCCGGCCGGTTTCGATCTGGCGCGAGACCGCTTCCTCGACCTGCTCGGGCGTGACGAGCCCGCAGTCCAGGAGGATCGAAGTCATGCGGCGCGTCGGTCGTGTGATGGACGTCACGGTCTGCCTCCCAGGGCGCGGGTGAATCGGGTCGGGTTCGTCCCGGCACTCCGCAACGCGCGTGCCAGGGGCGCGACCCGCCTCAGCGCCCGGCGACCCGCGACGGAGGCGACATGATCGCAATCGTTTGCTCGCGCCCCCGGGAGGCCCGAAGGGCGGTCGAAACGGCCGTCGGAACGAACGCCCGGCACGCCCCTGACCGGTCGCCGGTCAGTTCCGATCCGCCCCCGGCCTTGCGGCGCGGGCCCCGGGCGGTTAGAGTCCCGGCGATTTCAGGGCCGACACCAGGGACGAGAGGGAACGGAATCCATGAGCGGAGCGACCGCGAAGAAGGTCACCTCGGGCGGCAAGCGTTCGGGCGGCGTCGCGCCCTCGCCGGCCGGGCGGGCCTCGAAGAAGGAACCGAAGGCGCCCCCGAAGGTCGTGCGGCTCACCGCCGCCGACATGGCCGAGAAGCAGCGCGAGATCTCGGTCAGCGAATTCTTCACGAAGAATCGCCACCTCCTCGGCTTCGACAGTCCCGCGAAGGCGCTCCTCACGACCGTGAAGGAGGCCGTGGACAACGCGCTCGACGCCTGCGAGGAGGCGGGCATCCTCCCCGACCTCCTCATCGAGATCCAGGAAGTCTCCGAGACCCGCTATCGCATCGCCGTCCAGGACAACGGACCCGGCATCGTGAAGGCGCAGGTCCCGAAGATCTTCGGCCAGCTCCTCTACGGATCCAAGTTCCACCGGCTCCGCCAGTCGCGCGGCCAGCAGGGAATCGGCATCTCGGCGGCGGCCATGTACGGGCAGCTGACGACCGGGAAGGCGATCACCGTGGTGTCCAAGACCGGCACGGGGAAGCCCGCCCACAAGTTCGACATCCAGATCGACACGCGCGCGAACCGGCCCGTCGTGGTCGCGGACCACGAAGTGCAGTGGATCCCCGAGCACGGGACGCGCGTCGAGCTGGAGATCGAGGCGACCTACAAGAAGGGGCGCCACTCGGTGGACGGCTACGTGGAGCAGACCGCGATGGCGAATCCGCACGCGCGGGTCGTCTACGTCGATCCGAAGGGGGAGCGCGTCGAGTACGCGCGCGTGGCCCAGGAGCTGCCGAAGGCGCCGCAGGAGATCAAGCCGCACCCGCACGGGGTCGAGCTGGGGATCCTCCTGAAGATGCTGCACGAGACGAAGGCGAAGAACCTGCGCGGCTTCCTGACGAGCGAATTCTCGCGCGTGGGACCGAGCGTGGCCGACGAGATCGCGAGGACCGCCATGCTCCCGCCCGAGTACTCGCCCCACAAGGCGGCGCGCGACCAGGCCGAGAAGCTCTACAACGCGATCCAGGCGACGAAGCTGATGGCGCCGCCGTCGAACGTCCTCTCGCCGATCGGCGAGGAGCTCCTGACGGCGGGGCTGAAGAAGCAGGTGGACGCGAAGTTCTACGCCGCCACCACCCGCTCGCCGGCCGTGTATCGCGGCAACCCCTTCTGCGTGGAGGCCGCGCTCGCCTACGGCGGCGAAGGGCTGCCGGGCGACGAGCTGATCACGATGCTCCGCTACGCGAACCGCGTGCCGCTCCTCTACCAGCAGTCGGCCTGCGCGGTCAGCAAGTCGGTCGTGCAGACGAACTGGAAGGCGTACGGACTCCAGCAGTCGAAGGGCGCGCTTCCGACGGCGCCGATGGTGCTCATGGTCCACATCGCGTCGGTCTGGGTGCCGTTCACGTCCGAATCGAAGGAAGCGGTCGCGTCCTATCCGGAGATCATGAAGGAGATCCGGCTCGCGCTGCAGGACGTCGGGCGGAAGCTCGGCATCTTCATCCGGCGCGGCCTTCGCGAGGCCGACGCGGAGAAGAAGCGCTCCTACATCGAGAAGTACATCCCCCACATCGGCATCGCGCTCCAGGAGATCCTGGACATCAGCGACAAGGAGCGCGACAAGGTCTGCGCCACGCTGAAGGACACCCTCGAACGGAGCCGCACATGAGCGGAAACCTGGTTCCCAAGATCAAGAAGGAAGCGAAGGCCGTCGAGGACCAGATCCTCAAGCGGAAGAAGCCGATGATGAAGTTCCCCGTCCGCTCGCTCGCGAACGTGAAGTACGTGGAGAAGGACGGCTACTTCGAGATCCGCGGCCTGAAGAAGGAGCGCACCCTCACCGTGAACACGGTGAAGACGTTCGCGCAGACGCTCCGGATGATGGCGCTCTCGAAGACCTTGGTGGAGACCGACGACATCGCCACGAAGCGGGAGGCCTACTACGTCTCGAAGAACTGGGGCGACGCGCGCTTCCTGGAGCAGCCCGAGTCGGACACCGTGATGGACGACGTCGAGGCCCTGTTCGAGGTGAACCGCGAGCAGATGGGCTTCGTCCCCGAGGAGAAGGGGGGCGACGTCTCCGGCGCGCTCGTCGTGGTGGACAAGGACACCGACACGGGGAAGACGCTCCGCATCGACTGCACGAAGTTCGGAAGCGGCGCCTACTCCATCCCCATCTCGGTCGAGCACCTGAAGTTCGAGACGAAGGCGAAGTTCATCCTCGTCATCGAGACGGCCGGCATGTTCCAGCGCCTGGTGAAGCACGGCTACTGGAAGAAGGCGAACTGCATCCTCGTCTCGATGGGGGGCGTGCCGACGCGCGCCTGCCGCCGCTTCATTCGCCGCCTGGCCGACGACATGAAGATCCCCGTCTACGTCTTCGTGGACGGCGACCCGTACGGGATCTCGAACATCTACCGGACGTTCAAGGTCGGCTCGGGAAACGCGGCGCACATCAACGAGTTCTTCTGTGTGCCGCAGGCCAAGTTCCTCGGCATCACGCCCCAGGACATCATCGACTACAAGCTCCCGACCCACCCGCTGAAGGATGTGGACGTGAAGCGGGCGAAGGACGCCATGAAGAACGATCCCTTCTTCAAGCACCACAAGGCGTGGGCGAAGGCGATGGAGCAACTCGTCTCGATGGGCGTCCGCGCCGAGCAGCAGGCGCTCGCGGCGCACGGCCTGAACTACGTGATGGACGAGTACCTCCCCCAGAAGATCGCGCATCCGGAGCGCTTCCTGCCGTAGCGCTTCCGTCCGCGCCGCGCCCGCCCGCTCCGCGCCCGCCCCGCGCCGCCCCGCGGCGCGCCCGCCGCATCCGCGAGTTCTCGTCGGAATCGTGACGAGAACTCGCGATCCGCGAAATCTCGTCTCCCTTCCGACGCGCCACTCCCACACGACAAGTTCCTCCTCCGCAAGGCGTTGACGACTTCCGGCCGGTTGGCACGCCGGCTGCGATAGGGCCTTGGCGTCACCACGCGGCGCCGATGGGCGGCGCCGCCGACCAGCCCGAAGGAGGAAGTCATGAATCCGAGCACGACGGACACCGGCACCACCCAGATTCCGGCCGCGAAGCCGAAGCGCGCCCCCCGTCCCCTGAACGGCGTCGACACGCCGACCCTCTTCGCGACGATTGACGTCGTGAAGAGCCAGCCCGAGTTGGCGAACTTCCGCTTCCGGGCCACGAACCGCTGGCAGCAGGGAACGCACAGCCGCTCCCGCATCGAGTCGTTCTTCGGCGCCGGCCAGGACCACGAGCACGTCCGCGAGTTCACGTTCGACGCCGATCACCCCGAGGTGCTCGTCGGCCGCGACAACGGCGCGCTGCCAGTGGAGATCCTCCTGGTGGCGCTCGCGTCGTGTCTCACCGGCGGCATCGGCAACATCGCCGCGGCGCGCGGCGTGACGCTCTACGAGGTGGAGTCGAAGATCGAGGGGACGATGGACATCCAGGGAATCCTCGGCCTCTCCGACAAGGTCCGGAACGGCTACTCGGAGATCCGGATCGACTTCAAGGTGAAGGGCGACGCTTCGGAGGAGAAGCTGCGCGAGATCGTGGAGCAGTCGCGGGCCCGCTCGGCCGTGTACGACGTCCTCACGAACGGCACCTCCATCGCCGTGACCGTGAACCAGGGATGAATCGAGAGGGAGCCGCCGCCGGCGGGCCGGGACTCCGGACCCGCCGCGCGGCGCTCCGCGTGAAGGAAACGACCATGTACCGGACCAACACCATCGTCGTCGGAGGAGGGCAGGCGGGGCTCGCCATGAGCCGCTCCCTCCTCGACCGCGGGCTCGGGCACCTGGTGCTCGAGCGGGGCCGCGTGGCCGAGCGCTGGCGGAGCGAGCGCTGGGACTCGCTTCGCCTCCTCACGCCGCGCTGGCAGAGCCGCCTGCCGGGTTGGTCCTACCGCGGGTCCGATCCCGCCGGCTTCATGACGCGCGGCGAGGTGATCGACTTCCTCGAGTCGTACGCGCGCTCGTTCCGGGCGCCCGTGCTCGAGGGCGTCGCCGTCCACGGCGTCACGCGGCACCCGTCGGGGGGATTCCGCGTCGAGACCGATCGCGGCGACTGGCGCGCCGAGAACGTCGTCGTCGCGACCGGCCACTGCGAGCACCCCTTCGTTCCCGACTTCGCCACGTCGCTGCCGGCGGACGTGGAGCAGGTCGTTCCGACGCGCTACCGGAATCCGTCCCAGCTCGCCGCCGGCGGCGTGCTGGTCGTCGGCGCCTCGGCGACCGGCGTCCAGCTCGCGGCGGAGATCCACCGGTCGGGCCGTCCCGTGACGATCGCCGTCGGAGGCCACACGCGCCTTCCGCGCACGTACCGCGGGCGCGACATCATGGAGTGGCTCGACACGGTGGGGATCTGGGACGAGCGCTACGACCAGGTGCGCGACATCGCCGCCGCGCGGCGCCAGCCGTCGCTCCAGCTGATCGGAAGCGACGACCATCGCTCGCTCGACCTCGGCTCGCTCCAGGCGCTGGGCGTGCGGCTCGCCGGCCGCGCGGTCGGCGCGGCGCGCGGCCGCGTGGAGCTGGCCGACGATCTTCCGGAGAGCGTCGCGGCCGCCGACGACCGGCTCGCGCGCCTCCTCGACCGGATCGACGCCTTCATCCGCGGCACCGGGCTCGACGACCGGCTCCCGGCGCCGGAGACGGCGCGCCGGATCGAAGTCGGGCGCGCGCCGCTCTCGGTCGACCTCGCCGGGTCGAGGATCCGCACGGTCCTCTGGGCGACGGGCTATCGCCGGAACTACGACTGGCTCCGCGTGCCGGTGCTCGACGCGCGCGGCGAGATCCGCCACGAGGGCGGCGTGACGGCCGTGCCGGGGCTCTACGTTCTCGGCCTCCAGTTCCTCCGCCGGCGGAAGTCGAGCCTCCTGGACGGCGTCGGCTCGGACGCCGGCGATCTCGCGGATCACATCGAACGACGCCTGGCCCCGCCGCTCCTGCGGGCGGCCTAGGGCGCACACGAAGGGGAAGGGGAACGACCATGCAGACGACGACCCAAACGCGAACCGGGTACGACGCGATCGTGGTCGGAGTCCGCGTCGCCGGCGCCGCGACCGCGATGCTCCTCGCGCGAGCGGGGCTCCGGGTGCTGGCGCTCGAGCGAAGCGCTCCGGGCCGCGACGCGCTCTCGACGCACGCCCTCATGCGCCCCGGCGTGCTCCAGCTCCACCGCTGGGGCCTGCTCGATCGGATCCGCGCGGCGGGAACGCCCGCGATCCGGACCACGACGTTTCACTACGACGCCGAGGCGATCGAGATCGCGATCCAGCCGCGCGAAGGCGTGGACGCGCTCTACGCGCCCCGCCGCACGGTCATCGACGCGATCATGGCGGACGCGGCCTCGGAGGCCGGCGCGGAGATCCTCCACGGCGCGCGGGTCGTCGATCTGGTCCGCGACGAACGGGGCGGAGTCGCGGGCGTGACGTACGAGGACGCCACGGGCTCGACGCGCCGCGCGCGCGCCGCGATCGTGATCGGCGCCGACGGCCTCCGTTCCACGGTCGCCTCGCGCGTGGGCGCTCCCCTCGTCGCGGCGGGGCGGCACGCCACGGCCGTGATCTACGGCTACTGGCGCGGTCTCGGACTGGAAGGGACCCACTGGTACTACGCCCCGGGCGCGAGCGCGGGCGCCATTCCGACGAACGACGGCGAGACGTGCGTCTTCGTGTCGGTCCCCGCGTCGCGCTACGCGGAGGCGCGCGCGGCCGGCCCGGGCGCCCTCTTCGAGAAGGGACTCGCGGAGGCGAACGGCGATCTGGCACTAAGGGTCGCGGGGGGCGAGCGTTCCGGAGTTCTCCACGCGTTCCCCGGGCAGCCGGGATACCTCCGTCGCTCGTGGGGAAGGGGCTGGGCGCTGGTCGGCGACGCGGGCTTCTTCAAGGATCCGCTCACGGCGCACGGCATGACCGACGGGCTGCGCGACGCGGAACTCTTGGCGCGCGCGGTCGTCCGCGGCGGGGCGCGGGCGCTTCGCGACTACCAGCGCCAACGCGACGGGCTCGCCCGCGAAATGCTGGAAATCACGGACGAGGTGGCGTCCTTCGCGTGGGAGATGGACGATCTGAAGCGGCTTCACCACAGGCTCAGTCGCCACATGGCGAGGGAGCAGGAACTCCTGGCCGGATTCGGCGCCGGGCGGGACGTCCGGCGGGCGCTGGAGTCCGCGGCCTAGGGCGTCGTGGTTCCGGCCGCGCTGTCGTTCGGCGCCGCCTCGGGGAGCGCCGCGTCGGTCTGCGGTCCGACTTCGATCCAAACGTAGACCGTCGCGCCCTCCTCCTCGAATTTCAGCTTCTGGCCCTCGGGGAGTCGCTGGATGTCTTTCCAGACGTCGCGCAGATGGATCGTGCGGGAGATCTTCGTATCGAGGATGCCGACCGCCGCGCGATCCCCTTCCACGTGGACCTGGGCGTCCGTTCCCAGAGCGACCATCGTGTCCATCAGCCCCTTCGGAAGCCTCATCGAGACCGTGGGGACCGTGCGTCCCTCCTCGATCACCTGGGTTCGCACGTAGGCTTCCTTCCCGTACCACCACGGCTTCGTGCCGGTCAGAGGGAGCCCGACCCGAATGGACCACCAGTAGGCGAGGGCGAGGCAGAACGCCGCGAAGACCGCGACGGTCAGGATCGTCTTTCCGCGTGCCACGAGAGAACCTCCGGGTAAGCGTCAGGGGCGCCGCGGAAGGGGGATCCCCGCCCGGGCAACCGGCCTGCGGGCCATCAGGGTCGCGCGCGACCCAGGGGAGCGGCCGCCCCGTACAGGAAGATTACGCGCGTTCGCCGCCGGATGTTTCGCCCAGGAGTCGCGGCCCGTCGCCGCGCCGCCGCGATTTCACCCCTCCGTCACTCCTTCGTCAATGCCCGATCGACCGAGAACGCGCCGCTCCCTCGGATCAGCACGGCCAGACCCATCGCGATGGCGAGGATGTGGAACTCGTACCCTTCGCCCCTCGGCTGCGCGTACCAATTCATGAAGAAGCCCTGCCGCCCGTGGATCAGGTAGACGGCAACCCCCATCACGACCAGGACGCCGGCGGCGCCGACTCGTCCGAGGAACCCGACGATGAGGGCCAGCGCGCCGGCCGTCTCGGCCGCGATGGCGCAGGCGGTCCAGAAGGGCGGGATCTTCAGCGCCTCCTCGAAGAAGTGGATGGTCCCGGCGACGCCCTTGCCGCCGAACCATCCGAAGAGCTTCTGGAGTCCGTGGGGCAGGATGACGATCCCGAGTCCCACGCGGACGAGAAAGAGCGCGAAGTCGTTCGGCGTTCGGACGAGTGGTGCGAGCATGGATTCCTCCGGGGCCGGTGTCGATCCGCCGCCCCTCGCGGCGGACCTTCTGCTTGGACCGCCGCGAAGGGACGTGGGTTGGCAGCCGGACGCGGCGGCTACTTCAGAATGGCGAACCGGCCGGTGGCGGTTCCCTCGGAAGTCTCCACGCGGTAGTAGTAGATGCCCGCGGGGAGCGCGCGGCCGGCGCCGCTCAGCCGGAGATCGCAGTAGCCCGACGCGGACGCCCCGACCCCTTCGACGACGCGAACCGAGCGTCCGGACGTGTC
>DATIQI010000227.1:0-1585 GCA_035470985.1 Acidobacteriota bacterium | reverse complement strand
CCTCCCGCGGATGGAGGTCGAGGAAGAAGCGCCCGAGCAGCTTCTTGCCGTCGTACACCTCGTACGCCTCGACGGTCGGGTGCCAGACCGCGGCGTCCTCGATCTTCCGGAACTGCACGTTGAAGATCCGCGCGGAGAGATCCATCACGCCCTTCTTCACCGCCGGGAAGGGGAAGTAGGGGCGGGCGGCCTGGGAGTCGAAATCGTAGTCGCGCTTGCGGATGATGTTCTCGATGTAGCTCGCCTCGGAGAGGTCCACCGACGTCGCGTTCGAATCGAACTCGCGCTTCGTCTTCAGGTAGATCTGGTACTCGTCGCGGGCGGCGGACACGACGAGCTTCGAGACGCGGTCGAGGAAGGCGGCGGCGTTCTCGGCCGTGCCGATCATCTTGTCCTCGGTCACGTACGCCGCCCAATGCGGGTAGCCGAGGAGCGTGGCCAATTCGTGACGGACCAGGATCAGGGAGTCGAGGACGGTCATGTTCGCGGGATAGGCGCGATTCTGGCGCTCGAGGCGGAGCTTCCGGCGCAGGTCGCCGTTCTCCGCGTACTTCAGCACCGGGACGTAGTCGGGCGTCTCGACGGTGATCTTGATCTTCCCGTCCTCGCCCGGCGGGTGCGCCTTCAGGTAGTCCTCGGGGAGACCCTTCAGCTCCTCGACGGAGTTCACGGTCACGAACCGGCGGTCGTTCCGGATGTTCCGGCTGAACTGCTGGGAGAGGAGCGTGAGGCGCTCGTTCAGTTCGGAGACCCGCTTCCGCGTCGCGTCGTCGCGGTCGACGCCCGACCGGCGGAACTCGCGAAGCGTCCGCTCCCGGAAATAGCGCGTCTCGGGGTCGAGCCCCTTCGCGTCCACGGCGACGAGCGCGTCGTACACGGCGCGGTTCAGGCTCAGATCGGTGAGGAACTTGTCGATCTCCTGCGTCACGCCTTCGGCCACGGCGCGGTAGGCCGAGTCGGGGTGCACCGACTCCATCAGCCCCGCGGGATAGGCGACGTTGTACGCGTGGACGATCACCTCGTTGTAGGCGTCGAGCGTGTTCGCGACGGTCCGCGTGCCCGTCACCGCGAGCATCCGGTCGAGCGCCGCCTTCGCGTTCTTCGTCCCTTCGTCGCACGCGGCCTTGAACGCGGCCGCGTCGGGGCTCCCGGTGTAGAAGCGGGCCGGCTGCGACGGCTTGGTGGAGCCGGTTCCCTTCGTCGCGGCGGCTTCGGCTCCGGTGGCCGCGGCGACCAGCGCGATCAGCGCCATGGCGGCCAGGCGGCGTGGGACGGCTGCGATTGGCTTCGTCTGCACGGTTCCTCCTCGGGTCGGTGAGACAGGGCGGCGCGGCCCCGGGCCGCGTCGCATCGGATCAAAGATAGAGACTCCGGTAGATCGCCGGCTGCCGCTCCGGCGCGAAGGACGCGGCGAACGCCGGGAGGATCGCGTCGACTTCGGCGATCCCGGCGTGGCGCATCTCGAGCTTCATGTGGTCGCGCAGATGCGTCAGGACCTCCAGCGTCGGGTTCAGGAGCGCCCCCTCCAGGACGGCCCGGGTCTCGGGGGGCATCTCCAGGCACTCGATCTCGCGCGTCCACCACT
>DATIQI010000226.1:0-7160 GCA_035470985.1 Acidobacteriota bacterium | reverse complement strand
GCTGGAGACAATGGCAACGACCCTGCCTGAGGCGATTGCGGAGGCCCTGGCGAGGGCACCAAGCTGTCAGCGGGTCGTGCTCGAGACGGGCCGCATCTCGCTCTGGGTGGAGAGCGAGACCGTTTCCGCCGCCGCCACCTTCACGCCGTCCGCCGACCGCGCGCGCGGCACGTTCGCCTGGGCCCCGGGGTACCGCGACGCGGGGCGTTACGACCTCCTCTTCGTCGCCGTGAACCCGTTCCGCGCGGAGGCGCCGACGCGGCTCGACATCCTGGACGTCCCCGATCCGCCGCGAATCGCCGCGCCGACGGCGGTCTTCGGCGTCGAGGGGACTCCTCTCGTGGTGGAGGTGTCGGTGACCGATCCCGACGGCGATCCCCTGACGTCGCTCACCGCGTCGTCGCTTCCCGAGGGCGCCTCCTTCACGGCCGACCCGGGCTGGGGAAGCGGCCGCGTCGCCTGGACGCCGGGCCACCGGCAGGCGGGCGGCTATCCGATCGATTTTCGCGCGACGTCGCTCGACCCCGCGGGGCCGCTCGGCGATCCCCTCGTCGAGTGGAGCGAGGCCCGCACGTTCGTCCAGGTGAAGGAGGGACCGGACCAGGCGCCGATCGTCGCCGCGCCGGCCGAAGCGAACGGCGCGGAGGGCGAGCCGCTCGTCGTTCCCTTCCAGGTCTCCGAGCCCGACGGCGACGAGATCGTCGGCGTCGAGACGAGCCCGCTCCCCGCGGGCGCGGCGCTCACGCTGGGCGAGGGGAGCGCGTCGGGCTCGATTCGCTGGACGCCCGGCTACGAGCAGGCCGGCGTCTACGCCGTGACGATCTCCGCGTGGAGCGCCCATCGCGCGACCCCGGTCAGCGAGCCGGTCATCCAGTCGGGCTCCGCGACCGTCTCCATCGCGATCGCGGAGCGGGAACGTCCCTATCTCGCGGCGACGGCCTTCCCCGAGGCGGCCGATCGCCTGCTTCGGCTCCTCGGCGCGAAGCCGGCCGCCTGCATCCGGATCGAGCCCTCGGACGGGGCGTACGCGAACGAAGCCGTCGATCCGGGCTCCATCACGCTGCGAACGGCGGAAGGCGCCGCGGGGGATCCGATCGCGGCGCTCCCCGCGAAGAGTCTCGTGGCGGGCGATCGCGATCGGGACGGCGTGGACGAACTCCCCGCCTGCTTCTCGAAGGACGCGCTGCGGCGCCTCCTCGCGTCGGCACCTCCGGGGCGAAGGAGCGTGGCGATGGTCGCGGAGGCGGCGCTCCTGAGCGGCGAGCGGATCCGCGCTCGCTTCGATTGGGAGGTGGTCGCGGCCGGTGGCGCGCTCGCATCGACCGTGACGCCGAGTCCGATGCGGCGGGAGGGGACGCTCTCCTTCCGCACCGCGCGCGCCGGCCCGATCCGGGTCCGGCTCTTCGACGTCTCCGGACGGTTGGTCCGCGTGGTGCTGGACGATCCGTCGCGCGCCGCGGGCTATCACGACATCGCGCTCGACGCGCGCGACGCCTCGGGGGAGCGGCTCCGGTCGGGGATCTACTACTACCGGATCGAAGCGCCCGAAGGGCCGTCGGCGGGTAAACTGGCGATCGTGCGCTAGGCTTCTCCGGGGCGCGCCGCGTCCTCGAGGTCGCGGAGCATCTCGGCGGCCGTGGCGGGGCGCGCGTCCGGCTCCTTGCGGAGCGCGCGGAGGATCGCGGGCTCGAGCCGGCGCGCCGCGGCGGACAGAGACGGCGGAAACGGGCTCGGGTCGGCGCGGACGATGGCGGCGAGCGTGGCGCCCATCGTCTCCCGCTGGAAGGGGCGGACCCCCGTGAGCAACTCGAAGAGGACGACTCCGATCGAGAAGAGATCGCTGCGCGGCGTCGCCTCCTGGCCGAGCGCCTGCTCGGGCGACATGTAGGCCGGCGTTCCGACCACGTATCCCGCCGGGGTGAGATCGGACTCCGCGGCGCCTCCCGCCAGCCCGAAATCGACGAGCTTCACCGCGTCGGAGCGGCCCACCATGATGTTCGCCGGCTTCAGATCCCGGTGGACGATTCCCCGTTCGTGCGCCGCGCCGAGCCCCGCGAGGATCCCGCGCGCGAGCGACACGACCCGATCGGCCGGCACCGGCGCCTCCTTCACGAGATCGGCCAGCGTCGCGCCCTCCACGAAACCGAGGACCAGGAACGGGGGATCGGTGTCCACTTCGATCTGGTGGACCGACGCGACGTTCGGGTGATCGAGCGATGCGAGCGAGCGCGCCTCCCGAAGGAGGCGGCGGCGGGCGACCGTGTCGTTGAGAACCGAGGGGTGGAGCAGCTTGATCGCGACGGTGCGGTGGAGCCGCTCGTCGCTGGCGCGCCAAACACTCCCCATCCCACCCGTCCCGATCCTCTCGAGAAGCCGATAGGGACCGAGGATGTTCGCAGCCCCCGGACTCCGCGCGCCCGAGGCAACGACGCCCCCGGTTGGAGCGGTCACGGGCGCGATCGGCTCCTCGGGCGGGAAGACTCCGATGAAACGGCGCGTCTCGACGAGGAACTCCCGCCACGCCGGCTCGTGCTCGAGGGGAATGTGGTTGCGGCTCTCGAGCTGGACGAACCGCGCGCCCGGGATTCCCGCCGCCAGCGAGCGTCCCTCCTCGAACGGGATCGCGCCGTCCTCCCGGGCGTGGAGCACGAGGGTCGGCACCGTGACCCGGGGGAGGTGCTCGCGGACGTCGATCACGCTGGTCGCGGTGAGGATTCGCAGCGCGAGTTCCGGAGTCGTGGAACGGCGCTGCAGCTCGCGGAACCACTCCATCTGCTCCGGCGTTCCGTCGGGGAGGTAGAGCGAAGCCCAGACCTGGCGAAAGGCCGGATTGTCCTTCCCCCACCCCTCGCGGATGAGGGTCTGCATGGCGCGGCGGATCTCGGTCTCCCGCTCGTTACCGCGGACCGCCCAGCCACGCGAGTAGCCCCCGTAGAGGACCATCCGCTCGACGCGCTCGGGGTGGCGCACCGCGTACGCGATCGAGACGGCGCATCCCTGGGAGATCCCGAGCAGCGAGAAGCGCGGCGCGCCGACCGCCTCCACGACCGTCTCGAGGTCCTGCACCATCGTCTCGAACGTGATCTCGGGAACGTCGTGGTCCGAGAGTCCGTTCCCCCGCGTGTCGTACCGGACGAGCCGGTTCGTCCGGCTCAGCTCGAGGAAGAGCCCGCGCCAGATCGGGCTTTCCCAGTCGAACTCGAGGTGGGTCAGCCAATTCGCGGCTTTGACCAAGGTGGGACCCTCGCCGACGGCCGAGTAGGCGAGGCGCGCGCCGTCCGGGGCCGCGCAGAAGCGGACGTCCTGATCCATGTCGCTATGGTACACAGGTCGCGCGAATCGCGGGAAACCGAGTACCGCGCGGATTCGTAGAGGAGGGGATGCGCCGTCCGGACCCTCCATCCCGCCGGGTCCGCGCCCGGAGCGGTGCAGCGCCCGCACGAGCACGACATCGCCGCCGTCGTCTTCGTTTACCGCGGTCGCTTGGCCGAGCGCGTGGGGGATCGTGAGGAGCGCGCCTCGCTATCGTTTCGGCATCGTGAACGGAGCAAGCCGGAACGAACGAATGACCCGGAGGTAGCCGCCATGGCCTCACCACTCACCGATACCCATCCGCGCGCGCCGCGTCGTTCGATCGGTGCCGCGCTCCGCGCCCTCATCGCCGGGGCCGCGCTGGCCGGTCCGATTCTCGCCGGCGCCGCGACCGCCGGCTCGCCGCCCGCCGCGGCGGCCGGCAGCCTGGCCGCGCGCCTCGAGCCGGGCGTGCGCGCGCTCTTCGACGCCGGATTCGCGCCGGGGATGTCCGTCGCGGTCGTGAAGGACGGCGCCATCGCCTACGCGCAGGGCTTCGGGGTCGCCGACCTCGAGACAGGCCGGCCCGTCGGACCCGAGACGCAGTTCTACATCGCGTCCACCACGAAGTCGTTCACGGCGCTCGCGGCCGCGCGGCTCGCGACCGAGGGGAAGGTCGATCTCGACGCGCCGATCTCGAAGTACCTGCCGAAGCTCCGCCTCGCGGAGTCGCTCTCGGCCGACCGGATCACGCTCCGCGATCTCCTCGCGATGACGCACGGAATCGAGAACAACGGGCCCGTCACGTTCCGCTCCGCGTTCACGGGGGAGTACACGGGGGATCTCCTGCTGCGCCTGGTGGCGGCGCACGGGCCGGCCTCCACCGGCCGTGAATTCAAGTATGGAAACCTCGGCTACAACCTCGCCGGGTTCGTGCTCGAGTCCGCGACCGGGAAGGGATGGAAGGAAATCGTGGAGGCCGAAGTCCTGCGACCGATTGGAATGAGCCGAACGACGGCGTGGATGTCGCGCGCGACGACGGACCTGGCGACGCCTTACCGGCTCGGCGGCGATGGGTTCGTGACGTTGCGCCGGACGAAGACGGACGCCACGATGCACGCCGCCGGCGGGCATCTCTCCACGGCGGGCGATCTCGCGCGCTACCTGATCGTGCATCTCGATCGAGGGCGGATCGACGGGCGTGAGGTCGTGCCGGCCTCCGCGATCGCGGAGACGCACCGGATGCAGGCGGCTCAGAAGGCGAAGTTCCTGGACTACGAACGCTACGGCTGGGGCCTCGGCTGGGATCTCGGAACGTACGAGGCGGACACGCTCGTCCACCGCTTCGGGAACTTCAACGGCTCGTTCTGCCACCTCTCGTTCATGCCGGCGCGCGGCATCGGAGTGGTCGTGCTCGCCAGCGAGGATCGCGCGGGCGGGATGCTCGCGACGATGGTGGCGAACTCGATCTACGACCGGCTCCTCGAGAAGCCGGGCGCCGAGGAGCGGTGGGCGCGGATCGTGTCCGAGGCGCCGGCGCGGGCCGCGGAGGGACGGAGCCGGATGGCCGAGGACGCGCAGCGCCGGGCGGCGCGGCCCCAGACCACCGCGCATCCGCTTCGCGCCTACGTCGGGGAGTACGAGAACGCGAATCTCGGCCGGATCCGGTGGACCCTGAACGGAGGCCGGCTTCGCGCCTCGATGGGCGCGCTGGAGAGCGAGGCCGAGATCTACGATGGGACCAAGGATCAGGTCCGGGTCGAGCTTACGGGATCGGGCGAGGTCGTCACGTTCGAGTGCGAGGGGGGGACGGCGAAGGCGCTGATCTACCAGAACGCGCGCTTCGAACGGCGCTGAGGGCGGGGAGCGGGGCGCCGGCGCCCATCCGGGCGCCGCCCCGGGGCGGGGCCGGTATGCGATAATAGAGCCGACGGTGGGGCGCGCGGGTCCCGCCGCCGGCTTCCCATCGCGTCCCGGAGGCGGCGACCGACCTTGGCCACGACCCGATCCGAATCCCCGAGCGCCCACGACCCGGCGTACGCCGCCTTCCTGGCGGAGCACCCGGGCTATGCCGCCACGAGCCCGCTCGACGAGCTGCGCGCGACGGAGTACGCGCGCCTCGACCGGACCGGCCAGGTCTACCTCGACTACACCGGCGGGAGCCTCTACGCCGCCTCCCAGCTCCGCCGCCATCACGAGGAGCTGAGCGCCAACGTCTTCGGCAATCCTCATTCGAACAATCCGACGTCGCAGGCGATGACCGAGCGCGTGGAGCGGACCCGGGCCCGCGTGCTCGAGTACTTCAACGCGCCGCCCGGCGAGTACCTGGCGATCTTCACGCCCAACGCGAGCGGCGCGCTCCGCGAGGCGGGCGAGGCCTACCCGTTCGCTCCGGGCGGCCGCTATCTCCTGACGTTCGACAATCACAACTCCGTGAACGGGATTCGCGAGTTCGCGCGCGCGAAGGGGGCCGCGATCACGTACGCGCCGCTCACCTGTCCCGATCTGCGGATCGACCGCGCGGCCCTCTCCGCGGAGCTCGCCCGCCCGGCGAAGGGCGCGCCGAACCTCTTCGCCTTCCCGGCCCAGTCGAATTTCAGCGGCGTGCAGCACCCGCTGGAGTGGATCGACGAGGCGCACGCGGCGGGATGGGACGTCCTCCTGGACGCGGCGGCGTTCGTGCCGGCCAACCGGCTCGACCTCGCGCGCTGGAAGCCCGATCTGGTCGCGCTCTCGTTCTACAAGATGTTCGGCTACCCGACCGGGGTCGGCGCGCTCCTGATGCGAACCTCGATGCTCGCGAAGATGCGCCGCCCCTGGTTCGCCGGAGGAACCATCCAGATCGCGACCGTCCAGGGCGACGGCTTCTACCGCGCCCCCGACGCGGCAGCGTACGAGGACGGGACCGTGGACTACCTCAGCATCCCCGCCGTCGAGCACGGACTCGCCCATCTGGAGTCGGTCGGCGTCGAGCGGGTGCACGAGCGGGTCCGATGTCTCACGGCGTGGCTCCTCGCGCGGATGGGGGAGCTGCGCCACGAGAACGGCCGGCCGATGGTCCGGGTGCACGGCCCCGCGAAGCCCGAATCGCGCGGCGGCACGATCGCGTTCAACTTCCTCGATCCGGCCGGCCACTGCTACGACATCCGCCGCGTGGAGGAGTTGGCCAACGAGGCGCGGATCTCGCTCCGCACCGGCTGCTTCTGCAATCCGGGGGCGGGGGAGGCGACGTACGGGCTCACCGCCGAGCAGATCGGCTCCTTCTTCCACCTCGCCGAGGGCATGAGCTTCGACGAGCTTCGCGCGCGCATCCGCGAATCGTTCGGCCTCGAGGTCGGAGCGATCCGCGTCTCGGTCGGGATCGCGAGCAACTTCGCGGACGTCCAGCGGTTCCTCGCGTTCGCCGCGACGTTTCGCGATCGCGCGTCTGCGGAAGTCGGCGCCGCCGACCCGCGCGACAACTGCGGCGCCGCGCCCCGCGACAGCGCGTAGCCTCCATGCCGTCCGATCGCGAAGCCGCCATCGCCGCCGCCGTCGCCGTCTTCCAGAAGGACGTCGGTGAGTGGGACGCCGTGCTCGAAGTGCGCCCCCAGCCGGGCGCCCCGCCCCTCGTGCAGAAGGGCGTCTACCGGAACCGAATGGTCGGGGGACGCTGGCTGATCGTGGACTACTCGTCGGACAGCGGATTCGAAGGCCACGGAGTCTACGGGTGGGATCCCGATCTCGGAGCGTACGTCGGCACGTGGGACCCTGACGCGCGGACGATGACGTTCGTGACGGAGGCCACGCACGGCGGGAGGCCGGTCCGGTACCGGGAGATCACGCAGGCCATGCCGGACGGGACGCAGGTCTATCGGAATCTGGTCCCG
>DATIQI010000225.1:0-5068 GCA_035470985.1 Acidobacteriota bacterium | reverse complement strand
GTCTCTTCCCCGCCGATCGGAGCGACTCTCATGTCGCGAAAAGCATTTACGCTGATTGAGTTGATCGTTGTGATCATTGTCATCGCCGTCTTGATCGCGATCTTCTTGCCGACGCGGAGAAGTGCAGGCGAAGCCGCTCGGCGAATGCAATGCAGCAACAACCTCAAGCAGATTTGCCTGGGGCTGCAGAATTATCACGATACGTTTCTCTCGCTGCCGTACGGCGCTCGGCAGCGGACGGTGGATGATAGCCACGATCCGACCTGGGGATCTTCCTGGCTGGTTGCGACGTTGCCGTTTTGTGAGCAGCGGCCTCTCTTCGACAAGCTGATCCAGGCGGATGCTGAGAATTCGGAAAACGACTATCAGAGCGCTGCGGTGCGCAGTGTGGCGCATAACGCCAAAATCAAATATATGCTCTGCCCGTCCAGCCCGTTGCCGGAAACGCAAATGCTCGGCGGTTTGATTCTCACGGCCCCGTCGTACGCCGGCAATCCGCTGCGCCGGCATGGACGTCGGCTCCAACGCCTTCCGCCTCGTCATCGCCGAGTTCAAGACGCCGACCCAGTACCGCGTGCTGGAACGCGTCCGCGTGCCGGTCCGCCTCGGAGAGTCGGTCTTCGCGAACGGGCGGATCGACGGCGCGACGATGGAGTCGGCGCTCGACGCCTTTCGGACGTTCCGCCGCGCCATGGAGGCGCACAACGTCGTGGTCCACCGCGCGGTCGCGACCAGCGCCACGCGCGAGGCCCGGAATCGCGCCGCGTTCCTGGAGCGCGTCCACCAGGAGACCGGCCTCGATCTCGAGATGATCCAGGGCACCGAGGAGGCGCGGCTCGTCGCGCTCGGCGTGCGGAGCCGGCTCTCCCTCGACCGGGGCCTCTCGCTCGTTCTCGACGTCGGCGGCGGCTCCAGCGAGATCGCGCTTCTCGGACACGGCGAGATCCTCGTCGTGGAAACGCACGACGTGGGCGGCGTGCGCCTCCTCGAGCGGGTGGGAAAGGCGTCGCCCGAGAAGGCGTTCCGCCTCTTCCAGGAGTCGCTGAAGACGTCCCGATTCCCGATCCTCGATTTCTTCAAACGGCGGCGGCTCGAGCGCTTCGTCGGCACGGGCGGGAACATCGAGACGATCGCCGGCCTCGCCGCGCCGAACGGGGGCGCCAAGGGCCCGGCGAAAGGCGCCGACGGCGAGCGGAAGCCCTCCCGCGTCACGATGCCGCGCCTCCGCAAGATCCTCCTGGCCCTGGCGAAGCTGACGCCCGAGGAGCGGGCGGAACGCTATGGCCTTCGTCCCGACCGCGCCGACGTGATCGTGCCGGCCGGGTGCATCTTCGAATACGTCGGGACGCGGGTCCGCGCGCGCGACATCTGGGTGCCGCACGTCGGACTGGTGGACGGAGTCCTGGTGGACGTGGCGCGCTCGGTCGGGGCCGAGGGTCTGAAGGCGCTCGAGGTCAGCCAGACTCGGAACGCGGCGCTGGCGCTCGGCAAGAAGTACGACGCGGATCCGAAGCACGCGGCCCGCGTGAGCGGGCTCGCCCTCTCGATCTTCGACCAGACGCGGACGATCCACGGCCTCTCGAAACGCGACCGGTTCCTCCTGGAGCTGGCGGGACTCCTCCACGAGGTGGGGAATTTCATCGGCGTCGCGGGGCACCATCGCCACGCCTACTACATCATCTCGCAGTCGCCCATCCTCGGCCTCTCCGACGCCGAGGTCGAGGTCGTGGCAAACGTGGCGCGCTACCACCGGAAGGCGCCGCCCGATCCCAGTCACGAGTCGTACCGCGCGCTCGACGACCGCGATCGCGACCGCGTGCGGGCGCTCGCCGCGATCCTGCGCGTCGCCGACGCGCTCGACCACGACCACCGCCAGCGCGTGACCGCCGTCACGGCGAAGGCGCGCGGCGAGGAACTTCGCCTCGTGCTCCGGACGCGCGGCGACGTGAGCCTCGACGTCTGGTCGCTGAAGGACAAGGGCGACCTCTTCCGATCCGAGTTCGGCCTGAACCCGACCCTGAAGCGATGAGCGACCACGCCGTCCGTCCCGTTCCTCCCGGCGCTCCGCCCGTCATGTCGGTCATCGACATCGGGTCGAGCGGAATCCGGATGCTCCTGGCGGAACTCCAGCCGGACGGCTCGGTCCGCGTCCTGGAGGAGCTGGAGCGGCCGCTGGCCCTGGGTCGCGAGTCGTTCCGCACGGGAACCCTCTCGGCGGCGAGCATCCAGAAGGCGGTGAACATCCTCCGCCAGTACCGGGAGAAGATGGACGCCTACGGCGTGACGCACGTCCGCGCGGTCGCGACCCACGCGGTGCGCGCCGCGCTGAACCGCGACACGTTCGTGGACCGCGTCTTCCTCGCGACCGGGATCGAGGTCGAGGTGATCGAGGGATCGCAGGAGACGCTCCTCACCTTCGCCGCGGTTCAGAAGGCGCTGGCCGCGCACCCGGAATATCGCGAAGGCGACGCGCTCCTCTTCGAACTGGGCGGCGGCTCCACGGAGTGGGCGCTCCTGCGCGAAGGGGAGGTCGTGGCGTCGGTGACTCACGACCTCGGCACGGTCCGGATGCGGGAGGCGATGCGCCTGGCCGAGAACGAGCGGCGCGCGAAGACGCGCCTCATGCAGCACCACGTGCGCGAGATGATGCAGGTGGTGAAGCGGGCGCTCCCCTACCAGAAACTCTCGCGGCTCCTCGCGGTGGGCTCGGAGGCGCGCTACGCGGCGCGGATCCTGGCGAGCGCGGACGAGATGCCGGTCCTCGCCACGAAGGACCTGAAGCGCCTCGCCGACCAGATCGTGACCCTTCCGCCCGATCAGATCGCGCGCGACTACTCGCTCCCCCCCAACGAGGCGGAGTCGCTCCCGCCCGCGCTCCTCTCCTACGTGGAGGTGGCGCGTCTCTGCGCCCTCGACACGATCGTGGTGCCGCGGCAGAGCATGCGCGACGGTCTGGTGCTCCACATGGTCCGGTCGATCCGCGACCACTCCACCGTGCTCTTCCCGGAGCAGACGCTGGCCGCGGCGGTGAACCTGGCACGGAAGTACCAGGCGGACGAGAAGCACGGGCTCCACGTCGCGGCGCTCGCCCGGAGCCTCTTCCAGGCGACGCGCGGAGAGCACCGGATGGGGGAGCGCGAGCAGCTCCTCCTCGAAGTCGCCGCGATCGTTCACGACATCGGCACCTTCGTCGCGTCGCGCGGGCATCACCGGCACGCGTACTACCTGCTGGTGAACTCGGAGGTCTTCGGGCTCTCCGGCGCCGATCTCGAGATCGTCGCGAACCTCGCCCGCTATCACCGGCGCGGCGGACCCCAGTCGGACCACCCCGCCTACGCCTCCCTGCCGCGCCAGGACCGCCTCACGGTGAACCGGCTGGCGGCCATCCTCCGCGTGGCCGACGCGCTCGACAAGAGCCACACGCAGAGAGTGGGGAGTCCCGTCTTCTCCATTCAGGACGGCGAATTGCGGATCGACGCCGGACCCGGCGACGACCTGGCGCTGGAGCGGGTGGCGCTGGAGGCGAAGGGGGGACTCTTCGAGGAGGTCTTCGGGCTGAAGCCGGTGATCGTGGAGAGCGGCGCGGGAGTCCCCGACTAGCGCGCTGCCAGGCTGTCATGCGCCCGCCGAAGTCTAGAAATCACAAGGGTTTTGTGCTATACTGCTGGTCGTTCAAAGGGCGCCAATCAACCTGAACGGCGGGTTCTCCGCATGCCTATTCTCCGCTCCCGACTCCCGCACGTACCTCGCCCCGCCCGGATCGCGATCGCGGCGATTCTGCTCGCGGTCCTCCACGCCCTTCCGGCTCACGCCCAGTACATCTACTTCGACGTGAACGGCGACGGCGTATCGACGCAGGCCGACGTGCTCGCGGCGGCGGGTCCCAGCGCGCTCGACGTCTGGCTTCGGACCGATACGAACGGCGACGGGTCTCCGGCGATCTGCTCGTCGGCGGACGGGCCGCTGACGATCACCGGATACGAGTTCATCGTCCGCGTCTCCAACGGCACGGTCTCCTGGGCCGGATTCGTGAACCAGCGTCCCGAGTTCGCGGCGCCGATGGGGTCCGCCTCCGGCGCGACCGACTTCCACACCGGCTACTCCGGCTCCCAGCTCGCCGCCGGCACGTACCGGCTCGGCACGCTCACGGTCACGCCCACCTCGGGCACCCCGCACCTGGCCTTCGTGCCGAGCACGGCCCTGGACCCTCTGTATTACACCGCGTTCGTCTCCGCCTGCTCGGGGATCGACATCGACAATACGTTGAAGATGGGTGTCGACTGGTTCGACAACGCGGTCCTGCCCTACGGCGGCGCCGCGAACACGGCGCCCGCGCTCCAAGCGCCCGCGACGATCGGGATGGACGAGGGGACGACCCGCGTCGAGCCGCTCGCCGCGACCGACGGTGAGGGGAACGCGATCGCGTTCTCGCTCGCGGGCGGCCCGGCGTTCGCCGCGGTCGCCACGACCGACCCCGGAACGGGCTCGGCCGCCGGGACCCTGACCCTGACGCCCGCCTTCGCCGACTCCGGCGCGTACGCCGTCTCGGTCGCGGCCTCGGACGGATTCCTGGAAACGAAGGCCGAGATCGCGCTGACCGTGCGGAACGTGAACCGGCCGCCGGTCTTCAACATCGTCCCGATGCCGATGGTCGCCGAGGGGACCGACGTGGAATACGCCGTCAGCGTCGTGGACATCGACGAGGACGCGCTCGTGCTCGGGATCGCTTCCGCGCCGACCTACGTCACGCTCAGCATCTCCCACTCGGATTACGGCTTCATCTCGGCGGCGCTTCGCTATCAAATCGACCGGCACCTCCAGCTCGATCCCGATCGCAATCGCCACCAACGCATTGGAGACGTTGTGGATTCCCGGGACGGCGAGCCGGAAAGGCCCAAGATTTTTCCCGCGGAAATGCGCGCGAAATTCCGCTCCCCACTGTTTGAGACTGATATCCGTTGCCTTGAAGTCGGGAATCACTCCATCCCGTTCCTGCAACCCATACGTGTAATACCGCTTCACAATGCGCGGGAACAGCGCGTGGAGCCGCTCATCATCGGCACACAAC
>DATIQI010000224.1:0-4915 GCA_035470985.1 Acidobacteriota bacterium | reverse complement strand
ATTGAGCAGATCGTTGGCCTAGGCGGAGCCGCGCTGGCCGCGATTGACGGCTGGAACTCACTTTGAGCCGCGTCGCATTGCGGCCTAACCTGGGCGCTCGCGGCCGCGGGACTCCTCCTCTTCGAGGCGGTCCGCCGCCGCCGCGCCGCCGTGCGCGAAGTGCGCCACCTGCGCGGCTCGCTCGACGCCGCGGTCCAGCGGAACGAGCAACTCTCCCATGCCGCGGAGGAGATGGGCCGGCTCTACCGCGACCAGCTCCTCACCAGCCGTCAGCGGGCGGCGCGCCTCCAGAAGGTCCTCGACATCGCGACGTCGCTGAACACGAACCTCTCGCTCGACAAAGTGCTCCACGACATCGTCCACGCCGTCTCCGACGCGGTCGGCTACCGGATCGTCCTCCTCCGCGTCCTGAACGAGCGCCGGGGCGCCTTCGAGGCGCGCGCCTTCGCCGGCCTCGACCGCGACGCGATCGCGAAACTGGAGGAATACGACGTCCCGGTGGCCGAGTTCGAGGGGTGGATGCGCGACGAGTTCCGCATCGGCCACTCCTACTTCATCCCGCACGACCGGAAGTTCTGGGGCGAGAACGACGAGCACTCCTGGACGCCCGACCTGGGCGAGCGTCGCGCCGGCGAGTGGCATCAGGACGACGTCCTCATCGTTCCGCTCCGCGGCCGCGACGGGTCGCTGATCGGCTATCTCTCGGTGGACGATCCCGCCGACCGGAAGCCGCCGACGCGCGAGATCGTGGAGATGATCGAGATCCTGGCGGCCCACGCCGTCGTGGCGCTCCACAACGCCGCGCTGGTGGAGCGGCTCCAGGAGAGCATGGGCCAGCTGGAGGAGGCGACCGAGCGCGCCGAGGAGCTGAACGAGCTGAAGTCGCAGTTCGTCTCCACCGTGTCGCACGAGCTGAAGACGCCGCTCACCCACATCCGGGCCTACGTGGAGGCGCTCCTCCAGAACGTGGGGACCTCGAACGTGGAGATGCAGCGCGACTTCCTCGGCGTGATCGACGAGCAGAGCCAGAAGCTGAAGCGCCTGATCGACGCCGTGCTGGAGCTCTCGCAGCTCGAGTCGGGCCGCTTCCGGATGAGCCGCGAGCCGATGAACCTGGTGGACGTCGTCGAGGAGGTGATCGAGCTCCTGCGGGCGCAGGCCGAGGCGAAGGGGATCCAGCTCGTGCCGGCCATCGACGCCGCCGAGGTGATCGTCGAGGCCGACCGGAATCTCCTCCGCCGCCTGCTCCACAACCTCGGCGCGAACGCCGTGACCTTCACGCCCAAGGGCGGCCGCGTCACCTTCCGGGTCGCGAGCGAAGGACGGACGATCCGCCTCGTGGTCGAGGACACGGGAATCGGAATTCCGAAGGAGGAGCTGGCGAAGGTCTTCGACCGCTTCTACCAGGTGGACGGCGGCCTCTCGCGCGAATACCCGGGCGTGGGCCTCGGGCTCTCCATCGCGAAGAGCATCGCGGAGTGGCACGGCGGCGAGATCCAGGCGGAGAGCGATCCGGGCGAAGGGTCGCGCTTCACCGTGCTCCTGCCGGCCACGCCCAGCGACGCGAGCGTCATCACGCACGCGACCTGGTCGCCCGCCCGCTCCGTCTCCGATCACCTGACGCGGCTCACCGTGGAGATGGTCGCCGAGGTGATGAACGCACGGATCGCCTCCCTGATGCTGGTGGACGCCGACCGCGAGGAGCTCTACATCAAGGCGGCGCGCGGGCTGCGGGAAGAGGTCGTCTGCGGCACGCGGATCAAGATGGGCGATTCCATCGCCGGGTGGGTGGCGCAGCACGGCCAGCCGCTCCTCATCACGAACATCGAGGACGATCCGCGCTTCGGGCGCCGGAACCACAACCAGTACGAGACGAAGTCGCTCCTCTCCGTCCCGATGAAGGTCGGCGATCGGGTGGTCGGCGTCATCAACATCAACAACAAGATCTCCTGCATGCCCTTCACGCAGGACGACGAGGCGCTCCTCACCTCGCTGGCGCAGCGCGTGGCGCGCGCCTGGGAGCACGCGGCCGCGCACGAAGAGACGGCGGATCGGGCCGTGGAGGCCTCGCGAGCCCTCTCCGCGATCATCGACCACACGCGGCGCGGGAGGCTCCGCCTCACGACGGGGACGATGGCCCAGCGGGCCGCCGCCGTCGGCCGGAAGCTCGGCCTGGGCGAGGAGGAGATCCGCATTCTCGCCTACGCCGCCAGCATCCACGACGTCGGCATGGCGCAGGCCGCGCCGGGCGTGCTCCACGAGCCCGGGCAGCTCGACCAGGAAACGTGGGCGGAGATGTCGCAGCACCCGCAGCGCTCGGTCGACCTGCTGAAACCGATCGAGTTCCAGGGCCAAGTGACCGAAATCATTCTCGCGCACCACGAGCGTCTGGACGGTCGCGGCTACCCGCGCGGCCTGAAGGGGGAGGAGATCCCGACGGCGGCCCGCATCATCTCGGTCGTGGACGCCTTCGAATCGATGACGCTCGGCCGGCCCTATCGCCAGCCGATGACCCGTCCGGAGGCGCTCGAGGAGCTGCGCCGCTGCTCCGGGTCGCAGTTCGACGGCCGGGTCGTGGAAGCGTTCGTGCAAGTACTTGAAGCGCAGGGCGATGGGGCGGTGATTCCGGCTCCAGAAGCTGCGAAGACGGGCCGATAGGTTGCGATATGGCCGAGCTCGGAGGGGGTGATCGGATGCCGAAGGGACGGATCCTCGTCGTGGATGACGAGATCTACATCGTCCACATTCTCGACTTCAGCCTCGGGATGGAAGGATACGAAGTCCTGACCGCCCTGGACGGCGAGCAGGCGCTCGAGCGCGTGCGGAGCGAGAAGCCCGATCTGGTCGTCCTCGACATCATGATGCCGAAGCTCGACGGCTACGAGGTCTGCCGCGCCATCAAGTCCGATCCCGCCACGCGCAACACGCCGGTCATCCTCCTCTCCGCGAAGGGCCGGAACGTCGACCAGAAGATGGGGTTCGACGTCGGCGCCGACGACTACATCACGAAGCCCTTCAGCCCGCGGAAACTGGTGGAGCGGATCAACTCGCTCCTCGGCCAGGCGCAGGCGGTCTCGGAGCGGACGAACACCTCCTCGTCGTAGCGCCGGCCCGCCGGCCCGCCGGCCCGCCGCCTTCGCCTTCCCCTCCCCCGAACGCACCCCGCCGAGCGAGTGCTATGCTGCGCCCATCATGCCCCTCGTTCGCGTCGCGGTTCCCATTCCGCTCCCCGGCCACGATCACCTCGTCTACTCGATCCCCGACGACGAGCCCGTCACGGCAGGGCTCCGCGTTCTCGTCCCGATGCGGGCGCGGAAGATCTGGGGGACGATCCTCGGGCCCGAGCCGTCCCGCGCGGAGGCCCCTTCGTACAAGATTCGCGCGATCGCGGGGATTCCCGAGCCGCGGCTCACGCTGAGCGCGGAGATCCTCTCGCTCGCCCGCTGGGTCGCCGACTACTACGCCGCCTCGCTGGGGGAAGTGCTCCACGCCGCCGCGCCTTCGCCGACGGGGCTCACGCGCCGCGCGCCGCGCGCGGCCGCGCTCGAGGACGAGGGATGGCACGCGGCGCCGCCTCCCGAGAGGCACGCCCTGAACGAGGACCAGCGCGAGGCCCTCGAGGCGATCGAGTCGGGCGTCGCGTCGAACCAGTTCGCGCCGTTCCTCCTCCACGGCGTCACCGGCTCCGGCAAGACGGCCGTCTATCTCCACGCGGCGCGCGCTGCGATCGCGAAGGGGGGCCAGGCCCTCATCCTCGTTCCCGAGATCGCCCTCTCGCCGCAGGCGCTCGACTCCTTCCGGCGGGCGGGCTTCGAGCGCGCGGCCGTCTATCACTCGGGGCTCCTCCCGCGCGAGCGCGCGGACGTCTGGCGCGCGGCGGCGGAGGGCGCGCTCGACCTCGTCGTCGGCACGCGGTCGGCGGTCTTCCTGCCGTTCCCGAACCTCCGCCTCACGGTGGTGGACGAGGAGCAGGACGGCGCCTACAAGCAGGACGAATCGCCCCGCTACCACGCGCGCGACACGGCACTGGTGCGGGCGCAGAGAGCGGACGCGGCGGTCGTCCTCTCCACGGCGACGCCGAGCCTCGAGAGCTACGCGCAGGCGGCGCGGGGCGCCACGACCCTCCTCACCCTGCCGCGCCGGGTGGACGGACGGCCGATGGCGACCGTGCGGCTGGCCGATCTCCGGACGACCTCCACGAGCGCGAAGGCCGCGTTCGCGAAGGGGGAGGCGCGCGATTCGTCGCCCGCGTCGAAGATCCTGACCCCGCTCCTCCTCGACGCGATCGCGCGGACGCTGGAGCGCCGCGAGCAGGGGATCCTCTTCCTGAACCGCCGCGGCCACTCCACGTATCTCCAGTGCCGCGGCTGCGGCCACGTGCTCCATTGCGACCGGTGCGACGTGCCGCTCACGGTCCACGCCGACGAAACCGGACTCCGCTGCCACTACTGCGGCATTCGAAAGAAGCTCCCGGCCTCCTGCGCCTCGTGCGGCGCTCCCGATCTCTGGTTCGGCGGGATCGGAATCCAGAAGGTGGAGCGGGAGGTGACCCACCTCTTTCCGGCCGCGCGCCTCGCCCGGCTCGACCTCGACGCCGTGCGCCGCCGCGGCTCCGCCTCCGCCATCCTCCGCGCCTTCCGGGAGCGGGAGACCGATCTCCTCCTCGGCACCCAGATGGTCGCGAAGGGCTTCGACTTCCCTGGCGTCACGCTGGTGGGCGTCATCGTCGCCGACCTCTCCCTCTACCTCCCCGATTTCCGTTCGGCCGAGCGGCTGCGATTTCTCCTTCTCCGGGCTGAAGACCGCCCTACGCCAGCGCGTCGCGGCGCTGTCCGCGCCGGGGGCGCTCGAGGCGGGCGAGCGCGATGCGCTGGCCGCCGCGTTCCAGCGCGCCGTGATCGAATCGCTGGTGGAC
>DATIQI010000223.1:0-11075 GCA_035470985.1 Acidobacteriota bacterium | reverse complement strand
GAGATCTCCTTCCGTGGCGAATCCATCGTTCGAGGTGCGGGCCGGGAATCGGGTTCTCCCCGGGGTCGAGCGCCCGGATGCTGCCTCAGGGCGCGGCAACGCGCAAGGAGATAGCGGACGGACGGCCCCGCCCTTGCCGGGGGCTCCGCGGGCCGTCGTCTCGGCGGATCGCTAGTGCAGAAGCGTCACGCGGCGGGTCTCCTCCCCGTCGTGCTCGGTGACGAGTCGGAGGAAATAGACCCCGGACGGGAGCGTGGATCCGGAGCCGGCGGCGCCGATGCCGGGGATCCGATGGGTCCCGGCGCCGAGCCTCGGCGACTCGAACGCGCGCGCGACGAGCCGGCCGCGGACGTCGAAGAGTCGGACCGACGCGTGTCCTTCCCGCGTGGTCGTGAACTCCATCACCGATCGATCGGTCACCGGATTGGGCGCGATCGACCCGATCAGCGAGGGTTCGACCGGCGGGCCGGCCGTGATCGTGGCCGTCGTCTGGTCGGTGTCCGCCAGGCCTTCCCCGTCGGTCACGGTCAGGACGACGCCATAGACGCCGGCCGCGGAGTACGCGTGCTCGACCGTGGGCCCCGCGGCGGTCGCGCTGTCGCCGAACCACCAGGCGAACGCGAGAACGTCACCGTCCGGATCCGAGGAGCCCGCTCCCTGGAATTTGATCGGGACGTCCTGGAGGGCGGCGTACGGCCCGCCGGCGCTCGCCGTCGGGGGCCCATTCGCCGAGAGCGGATCGGCGGGAGCCACCCGGATGATCGTGGTGTCTTCGACGTCCGGATCGATCCACCAATTCCAGGTGTCGGGATCGTGAACCATGAACTCGACGGAGTAGGTGCCCGCCTGGCCGATCGCTGGAGTCCAATCGAACGTGCTCGTCGTCTCGCCGTAGACGAACGGTGCGAGGCCGCTCGCGACGGCGCCCGTGGGCACGCCGCTCACCCAGTAGGAGAAGAGATAGGTGCCCTGGCCGCACTCGGGGTCGGTGACTTCGACCGTGAAGGAGATCGGCTCCCCTTCCCTCGCGGCCACGGTGTCGGGCGCGCTCACGGTCGGGCGCCGATTGACCACGTCCGTGAAGTACCCCATCCCGATTCCTTCGATCGGCATCGTGAAGTCGGCGTCCGCGCCCGGGCAGAGCGTCGAAATGGTCGTCCCCACGCCGGGAAGCGTATGACAGGACTCCTGAACGAACACGAGATTGCCGCCGTATCCGACGAAGACGAGCCGCAGGCGAAGCAGGCGATGGATTCCGGGAGGGAGCGTCCAGCTCCCCGCGTAGCCGAGCGTCATACCGTAGGGATGAACGTCGGGCGGGAACGACGCGGTCAACTGCGGGTACGGATTCTCGACGCTCACGAGCGTAAACGGGCCGAGCAGCGTGGCGAGGCTGACCGTGTACCCCCAGAGATCGAGCGTGCCGTCCCCCGACTCGCAGACCGCGGGGGATCCGTCGGGGTTCCGGTCGGTCACGATGTAGACGTCGATCGTCGCGGTGTCGGCGTTGCTGTATTCGTAGCCGTGGTTGTTCAGGCTGTCGCCGTCGGCATCGAGAAACAGGTATTGGGCGTCGGCCGGGAGGGGTCGGATCGTCGCGAGGAGCGCCGCCACGGAGACGGCGAGCAGGAGCGGGCGGAACGCATGGGAGCGCATGGCGTGCCTCCTTGCGGGCGCGCCGAGGAGCGCTCGCCCCGGAAGCGTACCACGCCCCGCCGCGCGTGGCGGTCGCCGTCATCTCCGCCGCGCCGGCGCGGGGCGAAACGAAACGGGACCGGGGCCATGGCCCCGATCCCGGGATTCTTGGTGGAGGCGGAGGGAATTGAACCCTCGTCCGAAAGCCGCTCCGGCAGACCCACTACGCGCGTAGTCCGTCATCTGGTTTCGCGGTTCCGGACGCCGACGGACTAGGTCACGGCACCGCTAGCTCGATGTTGTCTCGTCCCCCCGGCTCGAGCGAACCCTGAGGACCAGCCCACCTTGATGACGCTCGTTCCGGCCTCGGCAGGCGCAGACCGGGCGAGCGCAAGCGGCTTAGTTAGGCCGCGAGAGCCAATTCAGAATTGGCTGTTGTGTTTTGCCCATTGTTTTACGAGCCACGGGCACCTCGGCGCGCGAATCTGGCTTCACGACTCCGTCGAATCCGTTCGCCCCCAAAGGGTGATTGGTGATGGATCGGCAACTTCCGACCCTTAGATGAGCCCGGAAGTCTCCCGGTTCGAGTGTAGCACCGTTCGGGCTAGTTCGGCCCGCCTCCGCCCTGGAGGCAGCGCTCCCCGGCCCAGGTCCCGGAATCGGTTTCGGTGGCCCAGGTTCCGGCCACCTCGCGGGTGATCGTGTTCCAGGTGCCCACGCCGGAGATGAACCCCGATCCGGGTTCGCCCGCGGAAAACGTCAGCGATCGGGACGTCCCGCTCCCCGTGACGAGCCCCGAGAACCCCATGGCGGACGCGGCGCCCTCCGGCGCCATCAAGCCGCCGAGTGTGGCTCCTGCGATCAAGACGTTCCATCGTCCGGTCGCCGGGGTCGCGCCGCTCTCGAACGTGCCGCAGAAGACTTGGACCGAGTCGGTGTTGCCGGCGAAGCACGCGAAGAGGGCGGCGCCGTTCGGACCGTCGATCGTTCCCTCGATGACGGGCGGGCCGGTCGTCGGGTAATAGAGGCCGGCCAGCGTCCACGGCCCGCCGACCAGGTGGAGTGAATCGGCGGCCGTGTCGTAGTAGCCCCCGAGGGTCACGACTTCCCCGCCATCGAGGCTCATCACGCCGGAGGCCGTCACGACCGTGTCGGTGACGGCGGCGGCGCGGAGTCGCGGCGCCAGGTTCGCGGTCGGAATGCTGATCGAGAGGAGCCCGGCCTCGTACCCGCCGACGAATGCGCCCGTGAACTGGCTGGAGGGCGAGCCGGGGCCGGGGCGGACGGGATTGCCGCCACTGTCGTCGCCGCAGCCGGCGAGGAGGGTCGCGAGGACGAGAAGAAAGGCCGTGCGAGTCGGCGGCACGTGGCCTCGGCGGTCTCGAGTGGTTATCATGCGGTGTCGAATCCTCCGTTTCGGATACGGGGATGAATGTACTCCAAGTCGGGTCGAGTCGAAGGGAGCGGATCGTGGGTATTCGCATCGTCAGGCTCGGGAGCCCGCGGACGCCCGGCGAGGGTCTGCGGATCGGAACCGTCCGGCGCCCGCCGCGCGGCGTGCCGAAGTCCGAGTTCGCGTCCCAGGACTGGTACGACGTCTGGTATCCGAACCTGGCGCCGAGCGTCGCGATCATGAAGCTCGGGCTGGCGGCGGAGACGCCGGCTGAGTGGGCGAAGTTCGCGAAGAAGTACCGCGCCGAGATGGCGACGCCCGAGAACCGCCGCACGCTGGAGCTCCTCGCGGCGCTCTCCCATCAGACCGATTTCTCGGTCGGCTGCTACTGCGAGGATGAGACGCACTGCCATCGGTCCGTGCTGCGGGCGCTCTTGGAGGAGAACGGCGCCAGGTTGGAGCGCGGAGCATCCGCTCGCGGATGAACCACATCGGAACGAAACTGCGCGTCGCGCGTCCGACGGACCGCCTCGACGAGGTCGTCCGCTTCTACACGGACGGGGTCGGGCTGACGGTTCTTGCCTCCTTCGAGGACCACGACGGCTTCGACGGAGTCATGCTGGGCGTGCCGGGAGCGCCGTATCACCTCGAGTTCACACGGCGGCGCGGTCACTCCGCGGGCCGCGCGCCCACCGAGGACAACCTGCTCGTCTTCTATCTTTCCGACGAAGGGGAGTGGCGCGCTGCGGTCTCTCGGATGACTGCGGCGGGACATCCCCCCGTGCCTTCGTTCAACCCGTACTGGGACCGCGCCGGTCGCACGTTCGAGGATCCCGACGGCTACCGCGTGGTGCTCCAGAACGCGGAGTGGACCGCGTAGGAGCGCGTCTTCCGCCCGATCGCGGCCGTGTCGGCGGGCGGGCACCGGATGGAGCGGTTGATGTCCTAGGTACATCAAACACCAACAAACAGTAATATACATTGACATCTATAAGCCTCAGTCCGATGATCGGGGAGAAAGGAGGGCCCGTCCTCATGACCGAATCTCCAGCGGCGCCCGTCACTTCCCCGGCGTCCCCCTCGTGGCTCGGAGCCTACCTCACTCAAATCCTCAGTGATCGCGACCGGTTCTTCGATGAGGTCGTGGAAGGCGTCGGGCTCCGGGGCAAGCTCACCACCGCCCTCTGGACCCTGATCGGACTCTCCGCGATCTACGGAGCCGCGGCCGGCGCCTACGCGGGGCCGGCGCAGGCCCTCTCGGCCGCCCTCAAACTGCCGTTCCTCTTCCTCGGCACGCTCGCGATCTGCTTCCCCGGTTTCTTCGTGATCCAGGTGCTCGTCGGATCGCGCCTGCGTCTGTCGCAAGTGCTCGCGCTCGTCCTCGGCGCGCTCTCGCTCAGCGCGATCCTCCTCGCGGCCGTCGTCCCCATCACCGCGTTCTTCCTCTTCACCGGCGCGAACTACTACTTCCTCACGCTCCTGCACGTGTTGATCGTGCTCGGGGCGGGCCTTCTGGGGATGAGCGCGCTTCACGACGGGCTCGCGTTCGCATGCGAGAAGCGCGGCGTCTATCCGAAGAAGGCGATGACCATCATGAAGGTCTGGGCCGTCCTCTTCGCCTTCGTCGGCATCCAGATGGCCTGGAATCTCCAGCCGTTCGTGGGCGATCGGGGCGAGCCCTTCGAGCTGTTCCGCCACAACGAGGGCAACTTCTACACGGCCGTCGTCTACTCGGTGGGGAAACTGACCGAAGGGGACAAGGCCATGTCCCCGCGGGGGCCGTTCGAGACCCGGTCTCCGGACGCCGGAAACGAGACCGGAGTCCGGGCGCCGTCCTGGTACGACAGCACCCGCGTCCCCACGCGATGAACGAGCGGAGCCCCGCGCTCCACCACGAGATCCTCACGCTCGAGGAGGTGGCTCACTATCTCCGCCTGAAGCCGCAGACGATCTACAAGTGGGCGCAGGAGAAGCGCATCCCCGCGGTGAAGCTGGGGAAAGAGTGGCGTTTTCGCCGCAGCGTCCTGGACCGGTGGCTGGACGAGCAGATGCTGGGCGGCGACTCGGGCTTCAGCCACTTGCGCGAGAACCAAGACCCGGAGCCGTAAGGTGAACGGGCGCGGCAATTCCTGCCGCCCGGCCGCGGGGAAGTTCCTGCGCGCTTGACAGACTCATCCGCCGTGGCCGACGATCTTCTGAGTATTCGAAGTCGCGCTCCGTCGGCCCCTCCCCGACCGATTCGGATTCACGTGCCTATCGGCTCCACGGGACGACGATCCGATCTTCCCGTGCCCGAAGTGGAACGGAGGTCGCATGGATCGGCGTGAATTCCTACGGCTCAGTGCGCTCGGCGCCTCGAGTTACGTCGTGCTCGGCAGCGCCTCGTGCGCCTCGCTTCCGAAGATTCGGCCCTCCCGTTCCCCGTCGCAGAACCCGGCCGACATGGACGCCTACCTCGCGCGCGTCGACTCCGGGATGGACGCGATCGCCGCGTGGTCCCCGACGGAGGCGTTTCCCGGCTACGACGGCGACCGGGCGGCCGCCGACGCGCTGGGCCGGAAGTCGCTTCGCACGATGTACATGACGGCGATGTTCGCCGATCTTCCGGAATCCGGCCAGCGCCACCCCGGCATGCAGGAACGGATCTGGAACTCCATGCCCGAGATGGACGAGGCGACCGCGAGGATGGAAGCGTTCCTCGCCGGGCAGACCGAGGAGCAGCTGCGCCGCCTCCAGCAGGCCCTTCGGTCGCCGAGAAATCCCGCGATGGAGATCTTCGGGGCGCTCGACGCGCAGGCGGCCCGTTGCGGCGTCTCGACGCCACGCAGGCATCAAACGCGCGTGCTCCTGACCGAGGCGAATTTCCGTCTCAGGAATCAGCCCCCTTCGCTCGTCATCGCGGAATCCCTCGACAAAGTGCGGCGGATGACGGAGACCGACGTCTCGCGGAGGGTGCGGGAGGATTGGATCGCGGCACGCGCGGGCGAGCGGCTCTTCTGGCAGGCGCAGGAAGCGTCGGACCGTGAGCCCGACAGCCTGATCGTGACTCCGCCCGAGCGCGCGATCGTGACGTCCGGCGCTTCGGTGGACGACGCCGTGGAAGGCGAGTTCCTGCGACGGAAGCGCCTGCGCCGTGGCGCGCGTCTGATGGGCATCGGACTTCTCGTGGGCGGCATCGCGGCGGCGGCGATCGCGGCCGAGGCGTGGCCGTTCGTATTCGTCGCCACGGTCGGCGCCGTCTTGATCATCATCGGCCTCATCACGCTTCTCGTCGGGCTCGTCACCGACGAGAACCTGCGAACCACCAAGAAGAAATAGCCCGCCATGGGCCCGGCGCGACGAGACGCGGTCATCACCGGGCTCGGCGCGGTCTGCGCGGTCGCGCCCGATTCGGAATCGCTCTGGGATGCCGTCGCCTCCGGGCGGAACGGCATCGGTCCGATCCGACGCTTCCCCGTCGAGAGCTTTCGGGCACGGAACGGCGCGATCGTCGAATCGTGCGCGGATCCGTCCGCCGCGGAGGCCCTTGGATCGGACGGCCTCTGTCGTCGGTTCGCCGTCGAGGCCGCCACGGAGGCGATCCGCGATGCCGGCCTGGATCGACTTCGCGTCGCGCGCGACCGGATCGGGTTCGTCTTTGGAACCGGACTCGGCGGATCCCGCCAGGCGATCGACGTCCTCGCGGGAGGCGTCGCCGACGACCTCGACCTGCGCGGACCACGGATCGTCGTCTCGACGGCGTGTTCCTCGTCGACCTGCGCGCTGGGCCTGGCGCGCGATCTCCTGGCCATGGGGGCCGCCGACTACGTGGTCGCGGGCGGCGCCGACGTCCTCTCCGCGGAAGTCTTCGCGGGATTCCACGCTCTCGGCGTCCTGAGCCCTGCGAAGTGCGCCCCCTTCAGTCATCCATTCGGCACGACGCTCGGAGAGGGCGCCGGCTTCGTGGTGCTGGAGCGCGAGGAGGTCGCCGCGCGCCGAGGAGCGTCTCGCCGGGCCGTCTTCTCCGGGTACGGCCTCTCGGGCGACGCGTTCCACGAGACGTCTCCCGATCCCACGGGGGCCGGCGTGGAGCGCGCCCTCCGGGGCGCGCTGCGCGACGCCAGGCTCGCCGAGGACTCCATCGGCTACGTGAACGCCCACGGCTCGGGAACGGAGGCGAACGATCCCGCCGAGTGCCGCGGAATCCGGCGAGGACTCGGCGCGCACGCGCGTCGCATTCCGATCAGCTCCACGAAGGGAACGATCGGCCACGCCCAGGGCGCGGCCGGGGTGCTCGAGGCGATCGTCACCATCTTGGCGATGGAGCACGGCGTCGCTCCCTCGACGCAGAATTTCGCGGGACCAAGACCGCACGCGCCGGAGGACCCCGTCGGGGGCCCGTGCCCGCGCGCCTGGCCCTACGAGCACGCGCTCTGCCTCAACGCCGCGTTCGGGGGCGCCAATGCCGCGGTCGTTCTCTCCCGCTCCCCGCGCGCCTCGAGCGTCGCGAACCCGCGCCCGCTCGCGATCTTCGGCGTGGGTCTCGTCGGACCCTGGGGGTGCGGCATCGAAGCGTTCGAACCGTGGCGCGAGCACGACCCTCCCGCGTCGCGGCGCGTGCCCCCGTTCGACCTGCGGCCCTTCCTTCCCCGAGCGGATCCCCGCGGCCTCGATCCCATGAGCCGATTCCTTTTGACCGCCGCGGCGCTCGCTCTCGGCGACGCGGGCGTGGAGCCGCACGGAGAGGTGCGGGACCGAACGGGGCTCTTCGTGGGCGCCACGACGCCCTCGCCGGAGAGCGTTTCGGCGTTCCACCGGAGCATTCGCGACCGCGGACTCTCCGGACTCTCCGCCTCGGCCTTCGCCCGAATCGTGCTGAACGCGCCGGGCGGGTTCTGCTCCAAGCTCCTCTCGCTTCGCGGCCCCCACGCGACCATCACCACGGGAAACGGCAGCGGGCTGGCCGCGGTCGTCCTGGCGGCCGAGTACATGAGCGCGCGCGACGACGTCGACTGGATCGTCGCCGGCGGCGTCCACGAGGCGCCGAACGAATCCATCGAAGGGATGGGCGATCGCTCGGGGGCCGCCCTCGAAGGAGCGTCCTGCCTGGTGATCGGAGACGGGCGCGCGCCGGCCGGAGACGGGCGCGCGCCGGCGATCCGAATCGCGGGATGGGGCGTGGCCGGGCCCGGCCGATCCGCCGACGCCGTGGAGCGCGCGCGCGCCGCCGCGCGCGGCGGGGAGAACGGGGCGCGCGTCACGCCGGCGGCGGAAGGGCTCTTCGCGGCGTCGGACGATGGTCGGAACGGTCGGAACGATCGTGACGATGAGGGCGCCGTCCGCTCCGCCGCGGCATGCGCGCGGGCGGTCCTCGCCCTGCGCCGAGGGAGCGCCGAACGGGCCCTGGTCGTCTCCGATTCGGACCACGGTTCCAGCATCGCCGTTCTCTTGACTCGGTAACGGGGGGAGCATGTCGCTCGAATTGGATCGCTACACGGCGAAGCGGGTCGAGATTCTCGGCCGCGTGCGCCGTCTGCTCATCGACAGCCTCCGCGTTCAGCGAGAGCCGGACGAGATCGATCCCGACGCGCCGCTCTTCGGGAGCGGGCTCGGGCTCGACTCGCTCGACGCGGTGGAGCTCCTGGTCTGCCTGGACGCGGATTTCGGTGTGAAACTCCCCGACGACGCGTTCGGGCGCGCGGAAATGCGCACGGTGAACTCGCTGGTGGATCTGATTCTCGCGAAGGAGGAAGCGGATCGTGGCCGTGGCTGACGAGGTGTTCGCGATCCGCAACTCGGTCGCGGTCAGCCGGCCCGACCACGTGCGCTTCGTCCGCGTGACCGGGCCGGGCGCGGCCGCGGCGCTCGACGCGATCATGCCCGCGGAACTCTATGTCCGGGACGGTCAGATTCTCCAGTCGCTCCTGCTCGACGAATCGGGGCGCGTCGTCGCCGACGCCTACGTCGGCTGCGACGACGACGCGTTCTTTCTCCTGGTCGATGGCCTCACGGCGCGGGAACTCGCCGACTACCTGGACCGGCACCTTCCGCCGGACTCCGGAGTCGAGGTCGAGGACCGGTCCGAGACGCACGGCCTGATCGGGATCGACGGTCCCTACGCGTGGGAACTGCTCGCCCTGCTCGCCGGGCCCGACGTGTTCGGCCTCCCCTACCTGACCTTCTTCCACCTCGACCGCTGGACCTGCTTTCGCGCCGGGAAGACGGGCGAGTACGGGTACGGGCTCCTCGCGCCGCGCGAGGATCGCGACGAACTCCACGCCCGGCTGCTCGAGCTGGGCCGCCCGCTGGACGCCCGGCCCGCCGGGATCGACGCGTTCGACGAGTGCGCCCTGGAGAACTGGTTCTTCAACCCCCGCCGGGAGGGCCGCGAGAACCTCACGCCCGTGGAGCTCCAGCTGCAGTGGAGGGTCTCGTATCGGAAACGATTCGTCGGCTCGGACGCGCTCCGCGCCCACCGGGAGGAACCCGCCCGCCGGCGAACGGCCTGTCTCGTGAGCGAGCAGGCGCTGGCGACCGGGGACTCCGTCTCGTGGAACGGCGCGACGGTCGGCCGCGTCTTGAACGCGGGCGCTTCCAGCACGCGCGGCGACTGGGTCGCTTTGACGCTGATGGACGCGGGCTACGCCCACCCCGGGATCGCCGGGTTTCGGGTCGAGAACGACCGTGGATCGGCGACCGCGCGATCCGAAACGCCACCCCTGATCAACAACCGGAGCCTGCACGTGAGCCCCCAGATCCACAGCTACGGCGAACGCGGGGAGTTCCAGTTCCCCCCGCTTCGCCGGCGGTGATCGAATGGGACGATTCGCGGGACGAAGCGCCCTGGTGACCGGCGCCTCCCGCGGCTTGGGCCGCGCCATCGCGGAGGCCTTCGCGCGCGAGGGGGCCCGCGTGGGCATCGGATACCGAGCGCGGCGGGAGGAGGCGGAACGGACGCTCGCGCAGATCGAGCGATCGGGCGGACGGGGCGCCCTCCTCGCCTTCGACGTTCGCGATCCCGTCGCGATCGCGGCGGCGGTGGAGGAATTCACCCGGGACTCCGACCTGGACATCCTGGTGAACAACGCGGCCGTGGTCCGCGACCAGCACATCGCGTTCATGTCGTCCGAGGACTGGGAGCACGTCGTCTCGGTGAATCTGAACGGCACCTATCACTGTTGTCGCGCGGTCGTGCCGCGCATGATGGCGCGGCGGCGCGGGGCGATCGTGAACGTGGCGTCCACGGCGGCGCTTCGAGCGAGCCCCGGACAGTCGAACTACTCCGGATCGAAGGGCGGGGTCGTGGCGTTCACCGCGACGCTGGCGGCCGAGGTCGCCTCGTACGGGGTCCGCGTGAACGCGGTCGCTCCGGGCCTTCTCTCCACGGGAATGGGAACCCGCTTCGACCGGCGCACGATCGAGCGGCGCAGCGCGGCGATCCCGCTCGCGCGGCTCGGCACCGCGGAGGAGATCGCGAACGTCGTCCTCTTCCTCGCCTCCGACGAGTCGAGCTACGTCGTCGGCCAGTGCTTTCGCGTGGACGGAGGACTCTCGCTGTGACCGCGGCGTTCCTGTTTCCGGGTCAGGGCGTCACGAACGAGACGGCGAGCCGGGCCTGGTACGACCGTTCGTCCCTCGTTCGGGCCCTCGTCGACCACGCCGCGACGGCCGCGGGAACGACCCCGGACCGATTGCTGGACGTCCGGCCCGGGGCGCTTCCGCCCACCGAGCACCTGGAACCGCTGCACACCGCGCTCTGCCTCGGAATCCTCGAGGAACTCGCGCGCCGCGGGGCTCGGCCCGACATCGTCGCGGGACATTCGCTCGGAGAGATCCCGGCTTGCGCCGCTGCGGGAGCCTGCGCGCCGGAGGACGCGGTCGCCCTGGCGGCGGAGCGCGGCCGGCTGATGGCCCGCGAGGCGAAGCGGCGTCCGGGAGGCATGCTCACGCTCCGGAGCGTCCCGCGGGAAACCGTGGACGCGGCTCTCGCCTTCGCGAGCGATCACGGGGCGATCGCCGTCGCCGCGCACAACGCGCCGGACCAGTGGGTCGTCTCGGGGGAGTGGGG
>DATIQI010000222.1:0-2770 GCA_035470985.1 Acidobacteriota bacterium | reverse complement strand
GCATCGAACCGCAATCGGAGGGATTGGCACGAGCGAGATCGTTGGGGATTAACGCCAGTCACGAAGGCATCCGTCCCATTTTGGATAACCCGGAAATTCGCATCGTCTATCTCCTCTGGATGTTCCAGCGGGTCATGTTCGGCCCGGTGACGAACGAGAAGAACCGCGGGCTCCCTGATCTCACGCGGCGCGAGTTCTGGGTGCTGGCGCCCCTCCTCGTCTTCATCGTCTGGATCGGCGTCTACCCGAACACGTTCCTCCGCTTCCTCGACGTGCCGGCCTCCGAGCTGATGGAGCGCGTCTCGTCGCGGACGATCGCCGCGCGGACGACGACGCCCGAGTGGTACGGCGGCGGTGACGCGGAGGGCGCCGGCGCGCTCGACGCGGCCGGCACGGAGACGTCGCCGGTTCCGACGGCGGAGGGCCTGCCGCAGGGTCTCCCGATGGCGCCGCCTGATTCCGCCGAGGTGGAGGTGGTCGCGCCGGAGCCTCCGGTCGGATCGCCGGGGAGGGTGACGCCGTGAGGATTCCGATTCCGATCGACGCCTCGCTCGGCCTGATCGAGCCGCTCCTCATCGTCTGCGGCGTCGCGATCCTCCTTCTCATGGTGGATCTGATGCTCCCGCACGGGAAGAAGCACCTCACGGCGTGGATCGCGCTCGGCGGGCTCGTCTGGGCCCTGGTCCGGACGTTCGCCCAGTGGGGGCTCTCCGAGCGGGGCTACGCCGGCATGGTGGCCCTCGACAATCTCTCCACGTTCTTCAACGTGCTCTTCCTCTCCACCACGGCCGTCGTGATCCTCCTCTCGCGCGGGTTCGTGAAACGGGACGACGTGGAGCAGTCGGAGTACTACGCGCTCCTCCTCTTCGCCACGTCGGGGATGATGATGCTGGCGTCGGGGCTCGACCTCATCACGCTCTTCCTCGGGATCGAGGTCCTCTCGGTCTCGCTCTACATCCTGGCGGGATACCGCCGGGACAGCGACGCCTCGAACGAGGCGGCTATGAAGTACTTCCTTCTCGGCGCCTTCGCGTCGGGGATCCTCCTGTACGGGATCGCCCTGGTCTACGGCGCGACCGCCACGACGAACCTCCAGAAGATCGGCGAAGCGATCGCGGGCGTCGGCAATCCGGTTCCGGAGGGGACCTTCTACGCCGGCATGGCGCTCATCCTGGTCGGGCTCGCGTTCAAGGTGGCGGCGGTCCCGTTCCACATGTGGACGCCCGACGTCTACCAGGGCGCTCCGACGCCGGTGACGGCGTTCTTCTCGGCCGGCCCGAAGGCCGCCGCGTTCGCCGCGTTCCTCCGCACCTTCTTCGTCGCGTTCGGTCCCGCGCAGGCGGAGTGGGACATGGTCCTCTCCATCATCGCGATCCTCACGATGGTCGTGGGGAACATCGCCGCCATCGCCCAGACGAACATCAAGCGGATGCTCGCCTACTCCAGCATCGCGCACTCGGGCTACGTCCTCATCGGGCTCGTCTCGGGCGGCGCGGTCGGAGGCACGGGGGCCGTCTTCTACCTGATGGCCTACGTCGCCATGACCCTCGGCGCCTTCGCCGTCGTGATCGTCCTGGAGGAAGTGGGGCACCGCGGCGAGGAGCTCAAGGACTACGCGGGGATGGGATTCAAGTACCCCCTCCTCGGCGCGCTCCTCTCGCTCTTCATGATCTCGCTCTCGGGCATCCCCCCGACGGTCGGGTTCGTCGGCAAGCTCTACCTCTTCGGGACCGCCGTCCAGACGGGCCATGTCTGGCTGGCCGTCATCGGCGTCCTGGCCAGCGCGGTCTCCGTCTTCTACTACCTCCGCCTCCTCGTCCTCATGTACATGCGGGAGCCGCAGGAAGCCTTCCCGCCGATCCGGATCCCCATCACGCTCGCGGCGGTCCTCCTCGTGACCGCGGCCGCCACCCTCTGGCCGGGACTCTTCCCGAGCACCTGGTTCACGGCGGCTCAGGAGAGCGTCCGCTCCATCTTCTCCTAGGTCCGCGGTGGCGACCTTCGGCCGCGGTCTCCGGAGCGAGTTTCCCCTCGATCCCGACCTCACGTACCTGAATCACGGCACCGTCGGCGTCGTGCCGCGCCGCGTCCTCGAAGCGAAGGCGGCCTTGGCGCTGGAGGCCGAGCGGTCGCCCTCGGCGTTCATGCTCCGGGAGTTGGCGGGGGAGATGCCGGCGCCCTGGCGCGCAGGGCCGACCCGGATGCGCGAGGCCGCGGAGGCCGTGGCGTCGTTCGTGGGCGCGCGCGGGGAGGACTTCGTCTTCACCCCGAACGTGACGCACGCGATCAACGCGGTGCTCCGTTCGCTCCCGTTCGAACCGGGGGACGAGATCCTCGTTACCGACCTCACGTACGGCGCCATCACGTACGGAGCGCTCCATCGTGCGCGCGAGACGGGCGCGGTCGTGAACGTGGTCGAGATGCCCTACCCGGTCACGCCGGAATCGGCGCGCGACGCGATCCTAGGCGCGGTCGGCCAGCGGACGCGGCTCGCGATCGTCGATCACGTCACGTCCGAGTCGGCGCTTCTCCTCCCGCTCGCCGAAATCGCGGCGGGGCTACGGGCGAAGGGCGCAACAATAACAACCAGCGTCAAACCCTGGCGGATGGTACCAAACGAGAGCAAAACGGCATACGCTCAAACAATACCGCGGCTGCTGTGCAACTCGACTGGGTCGTATTCGATGGGTTTAAAATGTTCGCTACGCGCGACAAAGCAGCAGAGTTTATCACGCTTGGAGAATATACCATACGCAACCAGGTAGTGAAC
>DATIQI010000221.1:0-3930 GCA_035470985.1 Acidobacteriota bacterium | reverse complement strand
GGCGCCACGATCGCCGCCGCGCTTCGCGAGGTCTTTCCCGCGACGCCGACCCGCACCGACACGGGGCGGATCGAGGTGCTCCAGTCCGTCGTCTGTCCGGCGGTGCTCCTGGAGTCGGCGCCGACGGCCCGAACGGGACCGGAGGCGTCGAGCCCGCGCGGCTACACGATCTACGACTACACGCAGACCGTGGCGCGCGCCATCGAGGACTTCGTTCGCAGGGGTCGCGCGTCGTGAGAGGATTCGATCCGGTGCGGCGCGTGAAGCAGATGCACCGCCGGCGCCGCTGGGTGGCGGGCATCGCCGCGGCCCTCGCCTTGATCGCGTTGTGGTACTGGATCGGCCGGGGCCCGGCCGGCCGCGGGAAGTCTCCCGGCGAGCGCTTCGTGCCGCTCGCCGCGGAGCTGGAGGGAATTCGAGGCGTGACGCTCTACTACGGAGTGCCCGGAACGGACAGCCTCGCGGCCGAGTATCGCGACGTCGTCGTGAAGGATCGCCAGGCGGATCAGGTGCGCGCCGTCTTCCGCGAGTTGGTGGCGGGCCCGGCGGGCCAGCATGCCGCGCTCTTCCCGGACGGGACGGAGCTGCTGAACGCGTATCTCTCGCCGCGCGGGACCCTCTACCTCGACTGGAATCGGGGGCTCGTGCAGGGGTTCCGCGGCGGGAGCGGACGCGAGCGGCTCCTGCTCGCCTCCATCGTCCGAACCGCGGCCGACAATTTCCCCGATGTGGAGCGGGTGACGCTCCTGGTGGACGGCAACCCGGTCGAGACGGTGGGCGGGCACTTCGACGCGCTCGCGCCGCTGGTGGTGGGGGAGTGGCAGTGAAGCGCGCCGCCGCCCGCGGGGCCGCGCCCCGCCGCGTGAAGCACGGCACGCTCGGCGTGTTCGATTCGGGGATCGGGGGCCTCACCGTCGTGCGCCATCTCCGGCGGCTCCTCCCGGGCTGGCCGATCGTCTACTTCGGCGATTCCGCGCGCGTGCCGTACGGCGCGAAGTCGGAGACCACGGTCCGCCGCTTCGCGACCGAGGCGGTCTCGTTCCTCGCCCAGTTCGAGGTGAGCGAGGTGGTCGTGGCGTGCAACACGGTCTCCGCCGTGGCGCTCCGCTCGTTGGAGAAGCACTTCCCGGGACTCCCGATCGAGGGCGTGATCGAAGCGGGCGCCGAGGCGGCCGTGCGGGCCACGCGAACCGGCCGGATCGGCGTCATCGGCACGCGAACCACGGTCGGGAGCGGCGCCTACGAGCAGGCGATCGCGGCGGCCGCGAAGCGCGCGGGCGTGAAGGCGCGCGTCGCGTCGCAGGCCTGTCCGCTCCTCGTTCCGCTCGCGGAGGAGGGACTCGAGAACTCGGAAGCCGCGCGCGCCATGCTCCGCCGCTACCTCGCGCCGCTTCAGGCGAAGAAGATCGACACGCTGATCCTCGGCTGCACCCACTACCCCGTCTTCCGGCGCGCGCTGGGGAAGATCCTGGGTCCGCGCGTCCGCCTGATCGATTCGGGCGAGGCGACGGCCCGCCGCCTGGCCCGCGCGCTCGGCGAGGACGCGCGCCGCGGGAAGGGATCGCTCCGCTGTTACGTCTCCGACATCCCGCTCCAGTTCGAGGCGATCGGCCGCCGCTTCCTCGGTCACGGACCGGGGCGCGTCCGCCTCGTGGCGCAGGACGATCTCCCCTGGTTCGAGCGGCTTCCGGGACGGAGGAGGTGAGATGACCTCCCGAACGGGCGCCGGCACCCGGGTGGACGGCCGCCGCACCGGCGAGTTGCGCCCGGTCCTGATCCAGCGCGGCTATCTGAAGCACGCCGAGGGCTCCGCCATGATCGAGATGGGCGGCACGCGCGTGCTCTGCGCCGCCACGGTCGAGGAACGGGTGCCGCCCTGGCTCCGGAACAGCGGACGCGGCTGGGTCACCGCCGAATACAGCATGCTCCCGCGCTCCTCGCACGACCGGATCCAGCGCGAGGTGAATCGCGGCCACGTCGGCGGCCGCACGCAGGAGATCCAGCGCCTGATCGGCCGGTCGCTCCGCGCGGTGGTGAATCTCCAGGCGCTCGGCGAGCGGCAGATCCTCATCGACTGCGACGTCATCGAAGCCGACGGCGGCACGCGCACCGCGGCCATCACGGGCTCCTTCATCGCCCTGGCGGACGCGATCCGCTGGCTCGCCCGGCGCGGGCAGCTCCCCGGCCAGCCGCTCCTCGACTTCGTGGGGGCGGTCTCCGTCGGGATCGTGAACGGAACTCCGTGCCTCGATCTCTGCTACGCGGAGGATTCGAAGGCGCAGGTGGACATGAACCTGATCATGACCGGTGGGGGGCGGCTGGTGGAGATTCAGGGTACGGCCGAAGGGGAGGCGTTCACCGAGAAGGAGCTCCACGCGCTGCTCGAGCTCGGGAAGGGCGGGATCAAGAAGCTGGTGGCGATTCAGAAGAAGAACCTCGGGCTGCGCGCCATTCCGACGTCGTGGAGCTGATCGTCCTCGCGACGAAGAACCGCGGAAAGGCGAGGGAGCTTCAGGCGATGCTCGGCGGCGCGGTCGCCCGCGTGGAATCGCTCGCGGAGCGTCCCGGCGTCGATCTCCCTCCGGAGGGCGCGGCGTCGTATCGTGAGAACGCGCTCGCGAAGGCGCGCGCGGTCCGTGCGGCGCTCGGCGTCGCGGCGGTCGGCGACGACTCGGGCCTGGAAGTGGACGCGCTCGGCGGCGCGCCCGGGATCACGTCGGCCCGGTTCGCAGGCGAAGGCGCCGGCGACGCGGCGAACAACGCGCGGCTCCTCGAGGAGCTGCGCGGTCTACCCCCCGAGAAACGCGGCGCCCGCTTCCGGTGCGTGCTCGCGCTGGTGGACGCGGAGGGTCGCGAGACGGTCGTGGAGGGACTATGCCCCGGACGGATTCTCGACGCGCCCCGAGGGACGGAGGGATTCGGCTACGACCCTCTCTTCCTGCCGGACGGAGAGACGCGGACGTTCGCGGAGCTTCCGCCCGATGTGAAGAACGCGCGGAGCCACCGTGGCCGCGCGGCGGCGGCGCTCCGGCGCGCGCTCGAATCCCGGTAGCGGCGCGCGCGGGGGCGGCGGTCGTCGTCCTGGCCGCGGCCCTGGCCGGCTGCACGTACGCGCCCCCCGCGTGGCGCCACGAAGTCCAGAACGCGATGCCGCAGCCGAACGAGTATCGCTTCGCCGTCGTCGTCCTCTCCACGCAGTACCAGAGCCCCACCGGCCTCTCCGCGTGGCCCGACGGCGGGAAGACCCGAATCCTCCGCCAGACGGCGAAACTCTGGCTCTGCGATCCCGGCGCGCGGGCGTCGCGGCTCATGGCGCTGGTCGAGCGTCCGAGCGGAATTCGAAGCGAGTACTCCGCGTGGATCACCGGCTGGGACTCGATCGGCGATTATCGCTCGGTCTACCTCGACGTCCGTGGCCGCACGGGCGAGACGAGCGACACGCCGGCGCTTCGGTATCTCCTGAAGGTGGAAGTCGGGCCCGATACCTCGCGCGCGGCGGCCGTGCCCTACCTTCCGGGCACCGCCGACCGGCCGCGCGGCGCGGGTCCGCTCCGCGGCGGCCGCGAGCTCCAGGTCGCCGCCCGGGACACGATGAGCGTCCGGACCGACCTGGCGCCGGAGTGGCTCCCCGTCTTCCGCATCGAGCCGGAGACGGGGAACGTGGTGCCGATCCCGTGACCGCCCAGGCCCGCGGAGGTCCCGTCCTCATCGCCATGATCGGCGACTACAACCCGGACTACGCCTCGCACATCACGGATCCGCAGGACGAGGCGCTGAACGTTGGCCTGGCTTCCATCCGCTCCGGGCGGATTGCCCGCGCGCAGCGCATGTCGGCGGATCTGGAACGGATCGGCATCAGTGGTTGCTTCGACGGCGCTATGCGCCACGCCGAAAACCCGAATCTCGTCAGCCGTTCGCATTTCGCCCGCT
>DATIQI010000220.1:0-5407 GCA_035470985.1 Acidobacteriota bacterium | reverse complement strand
GGGAGCGCGGGCACGGCGACTACGAGCTGGCCGCGCCCAATCTTCCGGCGCCCTTCCACTGGCTCGCGGCCGTCGGCGGCTGCTCGCGACTCTCCGCCGCCGGCCGGATCGCCGCGCTGGGTCTCCATCCCAAGGAGAAGGCCCTTCTCGAGAGGCCGGACGCGGCGCGATCGCTCACCGTCGATCGCTGGCTCCGCGGCCCCGGAGGGGCCGGCGGATCGGACGACCTCTCCGCGATCGTGGAGACGGTGGCCGTGGCCGCGCTGAACGAGAGTCCCAAGGACGGATCGGCGCTCCTCCTCGCGCGCGTGCTCGACCGGCTCCTCTCGGCGCCGGCGGCGAAGAGCGGCCTGGCGCTCGCGCGGCGGGGCCTCGGCGAGCTCTTCGCCGGCTTCGCCTCCTACGTGGAGAGCCGGGGCGGCACGGTCCGGTTCCGCACCACCGCGCTCGGGATCCGCGTGAGCGACGGACGCGCGGCGGGCGTCTCGCTCCTCGGCGGCGAACGGATCGAAGCGGGCGCGGTCATCCTCGCCGTGCCGCACGAGCGGGTCGGCTGGATGCTGGGTACGGACCTCCTCGCTCCGTATCGGGAGCTGGTGGCGACGCCCTGGTCGCCGATCGTCTCCACCGTCCACACGTTCGACCGCTCCATCCTCCCGGCGCGCTTCATCGGACTGATCGGAACGGCCACCCAGTGGGTCTTCGACCGCGGCGCGCGCGGCGACGAGGGGTACCAGGTCGGCACGATTCGTAGCGCCGCGTTCCACGACGTCGGGCGCGACGCCGCGTCGATCGCGGCCGAAACGACCGCGGAGCTGCGCGAGGCGTTTCCCGCGGCGCGCGAGGCGCGCGTGCTCGGCGCCCGCGTCTTCAAGGAGCGCCGCGCCACGCTCCGCTCGACGCCGATGGTGCAGCCCCTTCGCCCCGGGCCCGTCACGGCGCTCCCCGGGCTCGTTCTCGCGGGCGACTGGACCGACACCGGATTGCCCGCCACGATCGAGAGCGCCGTGCTGAGCGGCCACCGCGCCGCGGCCCTCGTCGCGTGACGAAGGCCGTGACGGCGGCCCGCGCCCACCCCGACGACCGGGCGCGCCGCGCCGCGCTCCTTCGGTGGTACGCGCGCCATCGCCGCGATCTCCCCTGGCGCCGCGTTCGCGACCCCTACGCGATCTGGGTCAGCGAGATCATGCTCCAGCAGACGCGGGTCGAAACGGTCGTCCCCTACTACCGCCGCTTCCTCGACCGCTTTCCGGATCTTCAGACGCTCGCGCGCGCGCCGGAGTCGTCCGTGCTCGCGGCCTGGTCGGGGCTCGGCTACTACCGCCGGGCCCGGAACCTCCGCGAGGCCGCGGCGGTCGTGGCGCGGGAGTACGGCGGCGCCCTCCCGCGCGAGGCCGAGGCGCTCCGCTCCCTTCCCGGCATCGGCGCCTACACGGCCGCGGCCATCGCGAGCATCGCGTTCGATCGCCCCGCGGCGGCGGTGGACGGAAACGTCGTCCGCGTGATCGCGCGCTGGGACGGGCGCCGCGGGCGCCGGGACGACGCGTCGCTCCGCCGCGCCGTGACGGCGCGCGCCGAAGCGCTCGCCCCGGGAGCGCGCGCCGGCGACTGGACGCAGGCGCTGATGGAACTCGGAGCCACGCGCTGCCTCCCGCGCGATCCCCTCTGCGAGCGATGCCCGGTCGCGCGCTGGTGCCGCGCGCACCGCGGCGGGCGGCCCGACCGCTACCCCGAGGGAGCCGCGAAGAGCGCGCCGAAGCGGGAGCACCGCGTAATGCTCCTCGTCCGCCGCGGGCCGCGCGTCCTCCTCCTTCCCGACGCCGCGGACGCGGGCGCCACCTGGGCCCCGCCGAGCGCGTCGGTGCCCGGTGGGGAGGGACCGCGATCGGCGCGCGCCGCCTCGGCGCTCGCCCTCCTGCACGGCGGCGCGGACCCCCCGAACGGTCCCATTCTTCGGTTTCGCCATCGGACCTACGCGCACGACTGGACGGTGGAGGTCTGGGAAGTCCGAGCGAAACCGCGCCACGAATGGGCCAACGCGCGCTGGGCCACCCGGGCGGCGCTCGCCGACCTGCCCGTGCGAGCCCCTACCGTCAAGGCGTTCAATGGTTTATAATGGCGTCAAGAATGCTTGATAGCGGCACGCCCGATGCTTGAAACTTGAGGGTGATCTTTGGCTATTTCTCCCCCGAACGCCGCACGGCGCCGTAGAGGTAGGAGCATGCATCTCGGGCTGCACCGCAGAGTCCCAGCCTGGCGCCGGGCCGCCGGACGCTGGACTGCGACGCTCCTCCTTGTCCTCGCCGCGATCTCGGGCTCCGAGATCGCTTCCGCCAAGCCCAAGTCGGTCCACCCCGCGCTTCGGAACATCAGCCCCGGCGCCGCCATGCACGAGCGGTTCCTCTCGCGGCGCGCCGACGGCGCGGTCCTGGTCGACCTGCTCCTCGAGGGATCGGTCTCGCCCTCGCTTCTTCGCGCCCGCGGCATCGAGGTGAACACGGTCGCGGGCGGCTGGATGACCGCGCGCTGCCCGCTCGGCCTCCTGGGAGCGCTCCTCGAGACCGACGGCCTCGAGCGGGTCCGGATCGCCGAGCGATGCGAACCCTACCTGGACGTGAGCGCCATCGACGCCGGCGTCTCCACGCTTCGCACGGTCGGCGCGAGCGACATCACGGGTCAGACGGGCGAAGGGATCGTCGTCGGGATCGTCGACAGCGGCGTGGATCTCGCGCACCCCGATCTGCGCCGCGCCGACGGCACGACGCGCCTCCTCTCGATCTGGGACCAGTCGGCGACGAGCGGCACTCCGCCGGGCGGCTTCACGTACGGGGCCGAGTGGGATTCGGCGGCCATCAACGACGGGATCCCGACGGAGATCGACACGGACGGCCACGGAACGCACGTGATCACGACCGCGGCGGGCAACGGACGCGCGACGGGGAACGGGCACCCCGCCGGCACCTACGTCGGCGTCGCGCCCGAAGCCGACGTCGTGGCGGTGAAGACGACGTTCGCCACGAGCGCGATCATCGACGGCGTCCGGTACGTCTTCACGAAAGCCGCCTTCTTCGGAAAGAAGGCCGTGGTGAACCTGAGCCTCGGCACGCAGGCGGGACCGCACGACGGCACGTACGAGTTCGACACGATGATCTCCGCGCTCACCGGCCCCGGGAAGATCGTGGTCGCCTCCGCGGGCAACAAGCAGAACGACGACATCCACGGCCGCGTCACGTTGAGCGGAACGACGCCCGGAAGCATGACGCTCAGCGTCCCGGCCTACACGAAGAACCCGGGCACCGTGAACGACTACCTCGTCTTCTCGGGGTGGTACGGGCCGGCGGAGAATCTATCCGTGACGGTCGTCTCTCCGAACGGATTCACCGCGGGGCCCGTCCCTCTCGGCGAGACCGCGAGTCTCAACTCGCAGGACGGGCAGATCAACATCTTCAACGGCACCACGCTGCCGCCGAACGGAGACAACGAGGTCTACCTCGAGGTCTTCGACGAGATGTCGGCGCGCGCGCCGCAGCCGGGCCTCTGGACGATCACCTTCACGCCGACCGCGGTGGGGGGCACCGGCGTGGTGGACCTCTGGCTCTACGGAAACAGCCTCGGTTCGGCGGGCGCGCTGGCGAAGTTCGTGCAGGGTCTCGCGACGTTCAATGTCATCGGCTCGCCGGGGAGCGCCGACTCCGTCATCGCGGTCGCCGCGCACGTCACGAAGAACTGCTGGGACTCGGTGAACGGATCGTCGTTCTGCTGGACGCCGCTCCCCCCGCTCGACGGAATCGCGCCGTTCTCCAGCACGGGCCCGCTCCGCGACGGAACGCTGAAGCCGGATCTCTCCGCGCCGGGCGACGGCGTGGCGGCCGCCCGCTCGGCGAACTCGGCGTTTCCGATCGAGCTGGTGGTGCCCGACGGCGTGCACGCCATGCTCGCCGGAACGAGCATGTCGGCGCCTCACGTCACCGGAACGGTGGCGCTCCTCCTGGCGCAGCCGGCGTGGGCGAACGCGGGGCCGTCCGCCATCAAGAACCGGCTCCAGTCGACCGCCCGCGCCGACGCGTTCACGGGCGCGGTCCCGAACGCGACCTGGGGCTACGGCAAGCTGAACGCGGCGGCCGCGCTCGCGCCGCTCGCGACGCTCCAGATCGTCTACCCGCCGAAGGGCTCCTCCATGCCTCCGGGGCGCCCGGACTCCGTCACGGTCGTGACGTCGCTCGCGACGGCGGATTCGGTCATGCTGGAGCTGTCGGTGGACGGCGGCGGCACCTACCCCTACTTCCTCGGAACGCTCTACGGCGTCGCCCCCGGGCCGGCCCGCGCGCTCCACTTCTTCGTCGAGCCCGAGTGGACGACGCTCGAAGCGAAGATTCGGGGAACGGCCCGTTTCGGCCCCGGGACCATCACGGCCACGTCCGATTCGCTCTTCATCATCCAATCCCCGGTGGGCGTGGAGACCGCGCCCGCGGCGGGCGCGCCGCGCCTCGCGCTGGAGGGGAACCGGCCGAATCCGTTCAATCCGGTCACGACGATCGGATTCGAGCTTCCGGCGACCGGCCGCGCGACGCTCCGCGTCTACTCCGTGCAGGGGGCTCTGGTCCGCACGCTCCTCGATCGGACGCTTCCCGCCGGGCGATTCTCGGTGGCGTGGGACGGCCGCGACGAACGCGGCTTGAGCCTCGGCTCCGGACTCTACCTGAGCGAGTTGATCGCGGACGGGAAGCGTCTGACGCGGAAGATGAGCCTCCTGAAGTAGCCGAGGGCGCGAGACGAATGACGGCGCGGCGCGAGGAGATTCGAGTCGAGCGACTCGGCCCCGAGCGGCGCGCCGATTTCTTTCGGCTCCACTCCCCCGCGAACGGCGAAGGGTGGTGCTGCTGCGCGGCGTGGTGGACGGAGTCGTGGGAAGGGTGGGGCGACCGCTCGGCGGAGGAGAACCGCGCGCTTCGCGAGTCGCTCTTCGACCGGGGCGAGTGGGACGGCTACCTCCTCTACGCGGACGGCGAGCCCGCGGCCTGGTGTCAGGCGGGACCGCGTGACCGGCTCGCGAAACTGGTCCGGCAGTTCGACCTCGCGCCCGACCCCGGGGCGTGGGCGGTCACCTGCTTCGTCGTCGCGCCCCGGTTCCGGAGACGGGGCATCGCGCGAAGGCTCCTCCTCGCGATCCTCGACGACCTCCCGAAGCGCGGTGCGACGCGCGTCGAGGTCTTTCCGCGCCGCGAAGCGACGGAGCCGGGCGAGATGTGGACGGGTCCGGAGGCGCTCTTCATCGAGACCGGCTTCCAGCCGGTGCGGGAGGCCGGCACCCGGCGCGTCCTCTCCCGCTCACTCCCCTAAGGGTCCTTTCTCCACGAGTCCCCTCTCGTCGGCGCACGATCTGGCAGGGGGGGGGGGGGGGGGGGGG
>DATIQI010000219.1:0-3165 GCA_035470985.1 Acidobacteriota bacterium | reverse complement strand
GCGACGTTCGCCATTCTCGGCTTCGCGGACGGTGGCTTCCTGTCGATCTCACACATCACGGGCGTGATCTGGGTCGGGCCCTCGGCCATCCTGAACGACCTGCCGCTCATGATCATGGCCGGGGCATGTGGCGCGCGACGTGGTTGTCGACGTATCGCACGATTCGAATTGGGATTCGCGCCGAAACCTCACGCCGATTCGAGTGCAAACGAGAACCCCGGGCCGGACGCTTCGTCCGACCCGGGGCCTCACTTCGTCGGGGACCGCGCCTACTTCGCGACGGCCTCCAGCGAGAGATCCGCGATTCCCTTCCGCACTTCCTCCGCGGAGTTGGCGAGCGCCGCCTTCTCCTCGGCCGTGAGCGGAACCTCGACGATCTTCTCGATCCCCTTCGACCCCAGGATGCAGGGCACGCCGAGGTAGATGTCCTTGAACCCGTACTCGCCGTTCAGCGCGGCGGCGCACGGAACCAGGCGCTTCTTGTCGCGGAGGATCGACTCCGCCATGAGAACCGACGACGAGGCCGGCGCGTAGAAGGCGCTCCCCGTCTGCAGCAGCTTCACGATCTCGGCGCCGCCGTCGCGCGTCCGCTGCACGATCTCGGCGAGCCGCTCCTTCTTCACGAAGTTCGTGATCGGGATGCCGGAGATGGTGGCGCAGGAGAGGAGCGGCACCATCGTGTCGCCGTGCCCGCCGAGCACCATCGCCTGGATGTCCTCGATCGACACGCCCGTCTCCATCGCCAGGAAGGCGCGGAAGCGCGCGGAGTCGAGCACGCCGGCCATCCCCATCACGCGCTCGCGCGGGAAGCCGGTGATCCGGTACATCATGTACGTCATCACGTCGAGCGGGTTCGTGACCATGATGACGAACGCGTTCTTCGCGTGGTCGCGGATCGCCTCCGCCACGCCGCGAATGATGTCGGCGTTCGCCTTCAGGAGGTCGAGGCGCGACATGCCGGGCTTCCGCGGAAGGCCCGCCGTAACGATGATGAGATCGCTCCCCTTCACGTCGCGGATGTCGCCGCTTCCCTGCACGAACGAGTCGTACTTCTGGACGGGACCGGCCTGGAGGAGGTCGAGCCCCTTCCCCTTCGCGACGCCCTCGACGATGTCGATGTGGGTGACGTCGCCGAGTTCCTTTTCGGCCGCGTAGAGCGCGGCCGAGGCGCCGACGTTGCCGGCACCGACGACCGAAATCTTAGGCATTCGCCGCCTCGGGGGCGGGCTTCTTCGGCTCCACGGACACTTGGAGGCCGCTCCGGCCGCGCCGCTTGAAGACCACGTAACCGTCCGCCAGCGCGAAGAGGGTGTCGTCCTTTCCGCGCCCCACGTTCAATCCCGCCTGCACGGCCGTGCCGCGCTGGCGGATCAGGATGTTGCCGGCCAGGACCTTCTCGCCGCCGAAGCGCTTCACGCCCAGCCGCTGCGAGGCCGAATCCCGGCCGTTTCGCGAGCTCGATACGCCTTTTTTGTGAGCCATCGTCCCTTCCTCTCCGCGCCTTACGCGCGGATGTCCAGGATCCTCACCCGAGTGAGAGAATCCCGGTATCCGATCTTCTTGCGGAACTTGTTCCGCCGCTTGTAGGTGCCGACCGTGATCTTCTTCCCCTTCTCGTCCCCCACCACCTGCGCGCGCACCGTGGCGCCCTCGACCGTCGGCCGGCCGAGCTTCACGTTCTTCCCGTCGGAGACGAGGAGGACGCGGTCGAAGGTGATCTCCGACCCCGCCTGGACGTCCATCTTCGGGAGCACGTGCTCCTCCTGCGGGGCGACGCGGAACTGCAGCCCGCCCGCCTGAATGACAGCATACTGCGAATCGCTCATCTCCATCCTTCCTTTCCGTGCGGCTCCGGCCGGGGCCGAACCGACTACTGCTCGTACTGCTTGGTGATTTCCTCGAACGTCCGGCCCCTGAACAGACGGATCTCGTCGCGCCGGAGCGACGGATCGTCGCGAATCTCGACCCTCAGCTTGTACTGGCGCTCCAGCCGTTCCAGCCGGCCCGCCTCCTGCTCGACCAAATAGACCGCCACGTCCGGATGGACGCGGAGGATGATCTGCTTGTCCTTCGTCTTCTGCCCCACCCGGTGCAGCATCCGCTCGATCTTCAGCGCCGCCGACGAGAGCGAGAGGACCCTTCCGGCGCCCTGGCACGCCGGGCACGGCTCCGTGAAGTAGTTGGAGAGGCTCGGCCGCTGCCGCTGCCGCGTCATCTCCACCAGCCCGAGATCGCTGACCGCGAACGCCTTCGTCCGCGAGCGGTCGCGTTTCAGGTGCTGACGCAGCGTGTCCACCACCTGGCGCCGGTTCGCCTCGACCTCCATGTCGATGAAGTCGAGGACGATGATCCCGCCCAGGTCGCGGAGCCGCAGCTGCCGCGCGATCTCGACCGCCGCCTCCACGTTCGTCTTGAGGATCGTCTCTTCCTGGTTCTTCTTCCCCGTGAAGCGGCCGGTGTTCACGTCGATCGCGACCAGCGCCTCGGTCTGATCGATGGTGATGTAGCCCCCCTTGCGGAGCCACACCTTCCGCTCCATGGTCTTCTCGATCTCCGACTCGATGTCGAAGTGGTCGAAGATCGGCGCCTGGCCGCGGTAGAGCTTCACGCGCGGCTTCAGCTCGGGCGCGTACGTCTCGAGATACGTCTGGATCTGGCGGTGCTCCTCCTTCGAGTCGATCACCAGCTGATCCACGTCCTCGTTGAAGATGTCGCGGATCAGGCCGGTCGTGAAGTCCATCTCCTGGTGCAGGAGCGCCGGCGCCTTCGACCGCTGCGCCTGCTTCTCGATCTTCTGCCAGAGCTGCTCCAGCGCGCTGACGTCGCTCTCGAACTCCTTCTCGCTCTGCTCCGCGCCGACCGTGCGGATGATGATCCCCGCGTTCTGGGGGCGGATCTTCCGCGCGATCTCCTTCAGCCGCTGGCGCTCGCCGCGCTCCTCGATCTTCCGGGAGATCCCGACGTGCTCGTGCCCCGGCATGTAGACCAGGAAGCGCCCGGGAAGCGAGACCTGCGTCGTGACGCGCGGTCCCTTCGTCCCGATCGGCTCCTTCGTGATCTGGACGAGGAGCTCCTGGCCCTTCTGGAGCGCCTCCTCGATCCGCGGGGCCGGCTCTTCGCGTCGGCCTCCGCGCCCGCCGCGCCCGCCGCGCCCGCCGCGCCCGC
>DATIQI010000218.1:0-13464 GCA_035470985.1 Acidobacteriota bacterium | reverse complement strand
GAGCTCAGCGCGTCGCTCACGCTCTACTAGGAGGCTCCATGCGCCGCTGGCTCGCCGTGCTCTCGATGCTTCCGCTCTTCGTCGCGGGATGCGGAGATCGAAGCCTCATCCTGACCGTCGACATCCTCTCGTTCCTGGACCCGCCCGGCACGAGCGCGCGCACGCGCGGGAGGATCTCCCGCGCGAACCAGCCGACGGCGTCCACGTTCGGGAAGTAGTCCATCATGCCGACGAAGACCGCGCGCGGCGCGTCGAGGGGGGGCGCCTCGGCCCCCGGGCGGAAGTAGTCGAGATCCACGCCCATCGTCACGACCCACGTCCGGCCGTCCCCCGGCGTGAGGCCGAGCAGGCGCGCTTCGATCTCCGACACGAAGAGCGACGCGCCGGCTCGCGCCGCGAGGTCGCGCTCGAACCGGCCCAGGCGCGCGGCCTCGAGCCGGTAGAGCCACCGGAGCGGCGGTCCCGAATGCTCCGCGTAGAGACGCCACTTGTCCGAATCGGCGTCCACGAAGTCGACGAGAAGCGGCCCGCGCCACGTCGCCGGGACGTACTGGCCCATGGCGCCGGAGAAGACCATCACCGCGTCGGGCCAGCCCGCCCGGAGCCGCTCGGAGACGGCCCGCGCGAGCGCCGCGGACTCGAACGCCGCCACGCTCAGAGGCCGGCCGTCGGCGAGCGCGAGGAGCGACTTCGCCGTGGCGGACGCGCGCGAGCGGAAGCGCGCGTCCACGCCGGCGCAGAGGCGCCGGAGCGCCTCCACGTGGACCAGGTCGGCGGCGTCGTCCACGAGGCAGGCGACGTGGACCTCGTGCGTCCGCGCGAGGTGGAGGATCTGGTGGAACGAGCGGATCTTGTCCCCCTTGTCCGGCGGGTACGGAATCCGGTGGCAGAGATAGAGGATCTTCATGGGAAGAAGCGGACGAGCGCGGGTCCGACCCGCTCGGCGATCGGCAGCGGCATCCGCTTCCAGAGGCGGATGGCGAGCGAGAACTTGGGATTCCGCGGGGTCAGATCGGGAATGGCGCGGTCCCGGACGAGCCGGAACTGGTAGGCCAGCGGCGTCGCCTCGAAGCCCCAATGGCGCTTGAAGTGGTACGAGCCGCTGTCGCGCTTGCTCCGCCCGAAATCGAAGACGCGGCAGCCCCGCGACGCGGCTTCGTTCATCAGGCTCCAGTACATGAAATCATTCACGGCGTAGCGGAACGCCGGCTTCAGGGCGCCGCCGTAGTACGGGAGCACTTCCCCGCGGTCGAAGAAGGAGAGCACCGACGCCACGACCGCGCCCTCGTGGAACACCGCCAGGATGGAGCAGCGCTCGGCGAACTCGCGCAGGCACGCCGCGAAGAGGCGCTTCGGAAAGACCGGCGTGCCGAGGTTGCGCACCGAGTGGGAGTAGACCTTGAAGAACGGATCGAGGAGTTCCTCCCGTCCCATGCGGTAGGTCAGCGCGTTCTTCTGCGCGATCCGGATGCTCCGGCGCTGATTCTTCGGAATCCGCGCCATGTTCACCTCGGGGTCGGGATCGATCTCCTTGCGGAACGTGACGTAGAGGTCCTTCGTCGGAAGATCCTCGAAGCGCGCGCCGCCCCGGAGCTCGACGTAGCGGACCCCCAGCCGGTCGCCGTGCGCGACGGCTTCGTCGAGGAGCGCCCGGGCTGTCGCCGCGTCGTCGGCGACGACGCCGCCGTAGACGCCGAGCGGCACCGAGAGGAGCGTGCGCCCCGTCGGAAAGCCCCGGACCAGGAAGAGCGGGAGGATCCCCGTGACGCGGCCGTCGCGGAGCGCCCAGAGGTGATGATGGCGGTACGGAAAGGTGGCGGCGGCGACGCGCTGCCAGCCGGCTCGGTGGAAGAAGGTCGCGTCCGGGCGCGAGTCCACGTAGGCATCCCAGCGTGGATCGTCGAGCGCGGCCGTCTCGATCAGGCTCGGGCTCTCGGCGCGGGTCGGCTGGAGCGGCGCGGCTTCAGGCGACACGCCTGAAGAACTCCACCGTCGTGGCGAGGCCCTCCTCGAAGCCGATCCTGGGCCGGAAGCCGAGGGCCCGGACCGCCAGGTCGATGCTCGCCTGGGAATGCCGCACGTCTCCCGCGCGCGGCGGCAGGAACTCGGGATTCGGCGTCACGCCGAGCTGCTTGCCGATCGTGGCCAGGAGGTCGAGGAGGGTGTAGCGGCTCCCGCAGGCGATGTTCATCGCCTCGCCCGCGCCCTCTCCGCGCGTGCAGGCCGCGAGGTTCGCGTCTACGACGTTGTCCACGTAGGTGAAGTCGCGGCTCTGTCCCCCGTCGCCGTACACGGTCGGCCGCTCGCCCCGGACGAGCGCGGTGATGAAACGGGGAATGACCGCGGCGTACTGCGAATTCGGGTCCTGCCGCGGACCGAAGACGTTGAAGTAGCGGAGCGACACGGTGGGAAGGCCCATGCCGCGGGCGAAGACCCGCGCGTATTCCTCTCCCGCCAGCTTGGAGGCCGCGTAGGGCGAGAGGGGCGAGAGCGGCATCCCCTCGTGCTTCGGGAGCGTCGGCGTGTCTCCGTAGACGGACGACGAGGAGGCCCAGACGACGCGCCGCACGCCCTTCTCCCGTGCGGCCTGGAACACGTTCACCGTTCCGTGCACGTTCACCGACGTCGATTCGCCCGGATGCTCCACCGAGCGCGGAACCGAGCCGAGGGCCGCCTCGTGGAGCACGAACTCGACGCCGTCGCACGCGGCGCGGCACGCCTCGAGATCCCGGATGTCGGCCTCGAACCAGGTGAACCGCTCCGGACCCGCGGCGCGGACCGTCTCGATGTTCTCCCGCTTCCCCGTCGCGAGGTTGTCGAGCGCGCGGACCTCGTGCCCGTCCCGGAGGAGCCGCTCCGCGATGTGGGAACCGATGAATCCGGCCGCGCCGGTGACCAGGTATCGCGCCACGGCTACAGCTTGAAGACGCCGCGCGCGCGGCGGCCCTTCATGGCGTTTCGGGTGTCGACGATGAGACGCGCGTGCTTCGAGATCATGCGGTAGTCGAAGGCCTTGTGCGCGGTCGCGATGACGACGCAATCGGCCGACCGAAGGGTGGACGGCGTGAGGGGCTTCCCCTTCATCGTCCGGCCCTGCCAGCGGATCGACGGAACGTGCGGATCGGAGTAGGAGATGGTGGCCCCGTCGCGCGTCAGGGTCTCCATGATGTCGAGCGACGGCGACTCGCGCACGTCGTCGATATCGGCCTTGTACGCGACGCCGAGCACGAGGACCTTGGAGCCGCGGAGCGGCTTCCGGGCCGCGTTCAGCGCCTCCATCACGCGCTTCGTCACGTGGTGCGGCATGCCGCCGTTCACCGACCCGGCCAGCTCGATGAAGCGCGCCTCGAAGCCCGCTTCGCGCGCCTTCCACGAGAGGTAGAACGGATCGATCGGAATGCAGTGTCCGCCCAACCCGGGGCCCGGATAGAACGGCATGAAGCCGAAGGGCTTCGTGGCCGCGGCCTCGATGACCTCCCAGACGTCGATGTTCATCTTGTCGCACATGAGCGCCATCTCGTTCACGAGCCCGATGTTCACGCTGCGGAACGTGTTCTCCAGCAGCTTCACCATCTCCGAGACGCGCGTGGAGGAGACCGGCACGACCTTGTCCATCACGGTCGCGTAGAGGGCCGCCACGGCGCGCGTGCAGTTCGGCGTCACGCCGCCGACGACCTTCGGGATGTTGCGCGTCTGGTAGACGGCGTTCCCCGGATCGACCCGCTCGGGCGAGAAGGCGAGGAAGAAGTCCTTCCCCACCGTGTAGCCCTTCCCGGCCAGCATCGGAAGGACCAGCTCGTCGGTCGTGCCCGGATACGTGGTGCTCTCCAGCACGATCAGCTGCCCGCGCTTCAGCCGGGGCGCGATCTCGTGCACGGCGGCCACGATGTAGGAGACGTCGGGGTCCTTCGTCTTGCGAAGCGGCGTCGGCACCGCGATGTCGATCACGTCCATGGATCCGAGCTCGCGGAAATCGAGCGTGGCGCGGAGGCGCCCTTCGCGGACGAGCCCCCGGACTTCCTTCGTCGGAACGTCCTGGATGTAGGAGACGCCGCGATTCAGCGACGCGGCGCGCTTGGCGTCGATCTCGAACCCGACGACCTTGAATCCGGCCTTCGCGAACTCGACGGCCAGAGGAAGGCCCACGTACCCGAGGCCGATGACGCCGATCCGGGCGCGCTTCGAGGCGAGCCGGTCGAGCAGTCGTTGGCAGATGGGGCCGGGGCGAACGTTGCGTGACATGGTCACTCCTTGGGGCTGGGGTGGGCGCCCTCGGCCTCGACGTCGTCCCCGCTGGGTTCGGCGTCGCCGTTTGGTGAGGCGCCAGATCGGCCCGCCCGGACCCGGTCCGGGCGATAGCCGTAATAGCTGTAGTCGTAGTAGTACGGCAGGCCCTCCGTGGCGTTGTTCACGATCCCGCCGACGATCTTGTCGCGAACGGGCTCGAGGATGTCCCGCATGCGGCGGATGAGCGGGACGGGCGTCCGGCCGGCCATGGCGACGAGGAGAAGCCCGTCGCAATGCTCCGCGATCATGATCGGCTCGACGACGGGGACGACCGGCGCCGCGTCGACGAAGATCAATTCGTGGTCGCGACGCACCTCGGCGAGGACGCGGGCGAATCCCTCGTCGTCGTACGCGTCCGAGACGTGCCGGCCCGGGCGCCCGCTCGGGATGACGCTGAGCGTCGGGAGCTGCGTCGGCCGGCGAACCTCGTCCAGTTTCGCCTTGCCGTGCAGCATCTCGTAGAGCCCCGGGCGCTGCGCGACGTCGAGGAGCTCGTGCTGCGTCGGGCGGCGCATGTCGGCGTCGATCAGAAGCGTTCGCCGGTGGAAGATGCGGGCCGCCACGATCGCGAGGAGCGCGCAGGTCGTGCTCTTTCCCTCCCCGCGCGCGGCGCTGGTGATCATGTAGACGCGCGACGCGTGACCGCGCGAGCGCCGGAGGAGCCCCTGCATGAGGCGGCGGACCTCCGTCACGTAGGGCGCGTCCGTCGCGAATCCGGCCAGGAGGCTCCGGGGCGCGTTCTTCTTCGGGTCGGCCACGGGCGCGCTCAGTGGGACGCCTGTCCGGTTCGGGGCGTGCGCGGCTCGCCGGTGCTCAGCGTGGAATGGATGCCGGTGACGAGGGCCGTCACCAGAACGAGGGCGACGATCGAGAGCGGAGCCCAGTGGTTCTGGAAGAAGCTCCCGGGCCGCGACCATCCCTCGATCCGCGGGATGGTTCCGATCACCTTCACCCCCAGCTCGCTCTCCGCCTGCTCCACGGTCCGCACGATCGCGCCGACGCGCTCCATCGCCACGATGAGGACGACGGCGAGGAAGATGCCGGCCCCGATGGCGCCGAGCAGGACCTTCAGCCGGTCGGGCCAGACCGGGAAGAGCGGCAGGACCGGGGGCTCCAGGATGTCGATCCGGAGGCTCATCTGGCTCGTCTCGAGCGCCTCGGAGAGATTCGACGCCGTCGCCTCCTTCTGAAGCGCCGCGAGGTTGTCGCGGCTCATCGCGAGATTGCTCCGGAGTCGTTCCAACTCCATCTGCTCGCGCGGGGTGCCCCGCGCCTGGTTCACGTACGTGCCGAGAAGCGACGAGAGCCGGTCCTTCCGCTGCTGGATGGAGCGGAGGATGGCGCGGTCGAGCGCGATCCCGGCGGCGAGCTGCGCTTCCGCCCGCGAGTACGAGCTGCCCATCCGGACGGACGCCGCCGCCTCGTATTCCATGAGGAGATCCTGGCGAACCGTCGCGATCTGGGCGAGCAGGGTCTGCGACTCGGGCGTGCCCTCGCGCCGCCGAAGGGCCGCGGCGCCGTAGCTCGCCTCGAGGCCGCCCAGGCGCGCGGTCAGCTCGCTGGCCGTCGGCGACTGGAGGTCGGGGAGCGGCGCGCCGGGACGCTGCTGGGCCCAGGTGGCGCGGTCCTGCTGGATCCGCCCTCGGACCTGCTCCAGCTCCTTGTTCGCGGCGTCCGCCAGCTCGCGGACGATCTCCACGTTCTCGGGGTTCACCACGCCGGTGACGGTCTGCCGGGAGATCATGCTCTCCTGGAAGGCGCGAAGCGCGTTCTCGTCCTGGCGCACCTTCTCGGTGTAGACCGCGATCTGATCCTGGCTGAAGGCGCCGCGCGCTTCGATGCGGCCGAGCGTCGTGCGACGCGTGTCCTCGATGAGTCCGTCGGCGAGCGCGGCCGCCAGCTGCTGCGCCCGGCGCGGCGAGGGATCGTGCACCGCGATCTTGATATTGTTCAGCCCCGACGGCTCCACCCGGAACTTCCGACCGAGCACCCAGACCGCGTGGCGGAGCGCGAACTCCTCGGCCGTCACCTCGGTGTGCTTGCGGGCCTCGCGGGCCGCGTAGGCCTTCAGCCTCGGATCGTCGGTGTACCCGGTCCGCTGGGCGAGATCTTGAAGGAACGTCCGGTTCATGACCCGGTTGCGGATCCGGGCGAGCTTCTCCGAGATTCCCTCGCCACGGGCCCCTTCGGAGCGAACCATCGGCTCCAGCGCGGCCGACACCTGCGTGCGGTCCCCCAGCGACACGAGGACGCTCGATTCGTAGATCGGCGTGGTCATGCGCAGGTAGAGGAAGGCCCCGCAGCACATGGCCACCACCGGGACGAGCGCCATCCACCGATAGCGGCGCGCCTTCCAGAGGATCTCGCGCGTGTCGAACTGCTTGTTCGTGGGACGATTCACGGACGCTGGCCCTGCGGCTTCAATTGTTGGCGATCGCGAGGATCGAGCTGACGAGCCCCACGACCGTGGAGATGGCGCCGATGACGATGAGCGGGTTGCGGCCGCCGGCGCGCGGGATGAAGACCGTGTCGCCGGACTCGAGCCGCGGGTTTCCCGTCACGTCCGCCGACGAGAAGTAGGATTCCAGGTTCACGCGCATCTTGCTCCGATCGGCCCCGCGGACGCGAACGATCTCGATGCGCGAGAGCTTGGCGTCGTTGGACGGTCCCCCGGCGCGGGCGAGGGCGCTGACGAGATCCCGCGCCTGGTCGATCGGCTGAGGCCCGGGTCGGAGCACGGCCCCCATCAGGAGCACCGTGGTGGACGAAACCCCGCGCGGCACCCGAACGGTGTCGCCCGGGCGAAGCTTCGGCAGAAGGTCGGCGCGGCTCTCGCGGATCGCGGTCGCCACGTCCACGGTCTCGGTCTTCCTCCCGCCGGAGGAGTCGCCGGGGATGACTTCGACCTTGGCCAGATCCGCGTCCTCCACCGGCCCGCCCGCCTCGGCGATCGCCTCCCACGCGTTCGGCATGTCCGCGAACGCGTAGATGCCGGGGAGGAGGACCGCGCCGAGGACGAAGATCTTCTTGCTCTTGTACTCCGCGATCCCGACCGTGACTTGAGGGCTGGTCCGGTCGAAGAGCGAGATCCGGCGCGACAGGTCGGAGCGGATCTCGGCGGTCGTGCGGCCCGACACCTGCACCGCCCCGATGATGGGCACCTGGATGGTTCCGGCCGGCGAGACGGTGAAGTTCCCCGTCAGGTCGTTCCGGCCGGCCACGTCCACGCGCAGGACATCGCCTTCACCGACGCGATATTCCTCGGCGCCCTCCTGGGCACCGCCGGTCGCGGGCGCTTGCGCCGCCGCCGGCGTCGTCGCGAGGGCCAAGACCAGGCATCCCAGGATGAATCCGAGGATTCCGGTCCGGTCGCGGTTCCATGACATCGAAGGGCTCCTTTCTTGCGTCGTCGGGACTGGGCTAGTCGTTTAGTTTATCAACCATTTCCGGGGCTGTCAAACCACGCGGAAGCGGGTCCTCGAGGTACGCGTCCAGGACGGCCGCGATCCGCTCGCCGGCCCTCCCGTCCCAGAGGGCCGGGCCGGTCCGGCCGCGCGCCGGGCCGCGCAGGATCTCCCCCACATACCCCGGCAGCGCGTCCAGGTATTCCCCGACAAGACGATTCGTCCCCTCCGTCACGGTCACCGGCCGCTCGGTATTGGCGCGAAGCGTCAGGCAGGGGACGCCGAGCGCGGTGCTCTCCTCCTGGATCCCCCCACTGTCCGTGAGAACGAACCGGCAGGCGTCGAGGAGTCCGAGGAAGTCGGGGTAGCCGAGCGGCTCGATGTAGCGGACGCCTCCACGGTCCACGCGGCCGAGCCGCGCCAGGCGATCCCGCGTCCGCGGGTGGACGGGAAACAGAACGGGGAGCGAAGCGCCGATCTCCTCCATCCGGTCCACGATCGCGCCGAGCCGCTCGGGGTCGTCCACGTTGCTGGGACGGTGGAGCGTGACCAACGCGAATCCGCGCGCCGGGAGGCCGAACCGGCCCGCGACCTCGCGTCGCCGCGCGGCGGCCACGTGGCGTCGGAGCGTGTCAATCATCGGATTCCCGGTCAGGTGGATCCGCTCGCGCGGGACTCCCTCCAGGAGGAGGTTCTCCACGGCGTCCGAGCAGGTGGCGAAGAGAAGGTCCGCGAGCGCGTCGGTCACGATCCGGTTCAGCTCCTCGGGCATCCCTCGGTCGCGGCTTCGAAGCCCCGCCTCCACGTGCGCCACCGGAATCCCCCGCTTGGAGGCGACGAGCGCGCCGGCCAGCGTCGAGTTCACGTCGCCGACGACCACGACCAAATCGGCGGGGCGCTCGTCCAGAAGTCGGTCGAGCGCGACCATGACACCCGCCGTCTGGACCGCGTGGGATCCCGATCCGACGCCGAGGTCGTGGTCCGGCCGCGGAAGGCCGAGCTCCTCGAAGAAGACGCGCGACATCGCGTCGTCGTAATGCTGGCCCGTGTGAACGAGGAACGGCGCCAGGCTCGGACGGGCCCGGAGCGCCTCGAGGACGGGGGCCATCTTCATGAAATTGGGCCGCGCGCCGACGATGCAGCAGACGGCGGCCGCCCCGCCGGTGCCGGTGTGGGTCCCGGCGCGCATCGTCACCAACGCCCCGCGAGGGCCATCGCTGCTCCCGTCGCGACGAGGGAGAGGGCGGCGTTCCGGCCGTGGTGTCCCAGCCGGACGCCCGCCGGCGTCGCCGCCGCGAGGCTCTCGAGGAGCGAGGCGCCGAACCCGCACGCCGCGGCGAGCCCCGCGGTCCCCCAGGGATGAAGTCCCGCCACGGATCCGGCCGCCGCCGTCGCGCACGCGGCCGCGGCGCCGGCCGCGACCCCGGCCGCGCTCACCGCGCCCGGCGTTCCGTGCGGCACGCGGCGCACACCCCCACGGCCCCACGCGAAGGCGCCGCCCGCCCCGAGCGGTCCGATCTCGGTGGCGGCCGTGTCGGCGAACGCGCCCGCCAGTCCGGCCGCGTAGCCCGCGGCGCAGAGAGGCGCGTGGGCCGGCAGCGCCGCGGCGACCGCGCCGAGGAGCGCCGGGAGCGTCAGCTTCGCGGCGACGTTCGCGAGGCCGCGACGCCCTTCGTTTCGCTCCGCCGCGCCGAGCGCCGCCTTCCGGTCGCGCCCTCGACGCGTGAGGGCGCCCGCGCCCAGCACGAAGAGGGCGAGCGGGGCCACCCCGGGCGCGCCGAAGCCGGCCGACGCGGCCAGCGCCGGCACGAGTCCCGACCACGCGGCCGCGCGCGTCCCCTGCCCGCGCGAGGCGACGATCCAGGCGCCGGCGAGGGAGAGGGCGGCTCCGAGCGCGATGGACGCGGTCGACGGCATGATCAGAAGAGAACGCCGAATACGGCGGCCACGACGATCGGAATCGTCACGTTGTCCCAGCCGGGCGGCGTCACCGCTTCCGCCAGAGCGCCCGCGGCGGCGGCTCCGACGACGATCCGCACGGGAAGGTGATCGGTCGGAGCGCCGGAAGCGATCCACGCGGTCGCCGCGAGCGCGACGACGAGGAAGGCCAGGCTCCCTTCCACCGATCGGCCGAAGCCGAAGCCGCGATAGCGGCGCTGCCCCCAGCGGCGTCCGACCCACGCGGCCGCCGGGTCGGCGAACGTCAGAGCGGCCACGCCGGCGAGAAGCGACGCGCGGGCCGGATCCTCCCAGAAGAAGACATAGGCGAGCCCCACGCCGAGCGGGAAGGTCCAGAGCCCGCGCGCCGCGGCCGGATCCGACGCCAGGTCGGGATCGATGGAGCGCAGGCGGCCCGAAGCGTTCGCGTAGAGGAAGGCGGCCGGCGGGACGAGCGCCCAGAGGAGATGGTCGAAGCGCGGAGTGACGAAGAGGACCCAGGAGCCGACGCCGATGTGCAGGAAGCGGCGCCGCGCGTCCGGGCTCCAGGCTCGGCCCCAGCGGGCGATGCCGAGGAGCGCGAGAACGGCGCCGAAGGAAGCCAGCACCCAGAGCGGGTCATGGTACCAGGAGCGCACGATCGAGACCTTAGCGAGGGGCCGGGGCCCCGTCAAAGCGAATCGGGGGCGTCGTCCGACGGATCGTCGTGCCGCGTCGCGATGCCGCGAACGCTCGCGTCCGACGCCGCCAGCGAGACCCGATTCTTGCCCGACTGTTTCGCCGCGTAGAGGGCGATGTCCGCCGATTCCAGCAGCTCGCCGGCGGTGATGCCGTTCTCGGGATAGGTGGCCACGCCGAGGCTCACCGTGATGACGCCCGGCTCCACCAGCGGGAACGCGGTGCTCTCCACCGCGCTCTTCACGCGATCGGCGAGCACGCACGCGCCCTCCCGCGTCGTCTGCGGGAGGATCACGACGAACTCGTCGCCGCCGTACTTCGCCACGAGGTCGATGGAGCGCGCCTCGCGGACCAGGATCTGCGCCACCTGCCGGAGGACTTCGCTCCCGCGCAGGTGGCCGTTCCGGTCGTTGTATCGCTTCAGATTGTCCACGTCGATCATCAGGAGCGAGAACTTCTGGCCGAAGCGCGCCGCCCGCTTCACCTCGCGGCGGAGCGCCATCTTCAGGAAGCGGTAGTTGTAGACCTGCGTGAGATCGTCGGTGACCGCGAGCTGCTCGGCGCGCCGGAAGAGCTTCCCGTTCTCGATCGCGATGGCGGTCTGATTGGCGAGGAGCGAGAGCACGCGGAGGTGGCGGTCCACGAACGGCGACGCGTCGATCCGATTCACGGCGACCAGCACGCCGAGGATCATGTCGCGCACCTTCAGGGGGGCCGCGAGGCAGGCCGAAGTCCGAATGCCCGGGAGCGAGTCGACGCTCGGGTGATAGCGCGGATCGACGCCGACGTCGGGGACGTGGACCGGCTGCCCTTCCAGGAGAACCCACCGGGTGATCCCGGCCTGGCTCGGGAGCTCGTAGCGCTCGAGCCCCATCAGCTGCCCCTCCGGCGTCATCCGCATCGCGAACTTCCGGATTCGCGGAGGTTCGACGGTAATCAGGAAAACGGCCTGGGCTTCAAGCATTTGGAGCGCGCAGCTGAGGACCGACTCGAAGATCGTCTCCTGCGCCCTCCCGCCGTTGATCAGGCTGGTAATTTCCTGAAGGGTGGCAAAAAACAGATCGCTCGCCGCCAGGTCGTCCGTTGCGGAATGCATTGGTTTACGCGGTTCTGGGTTCACGGGACGGCAGGCACTGCAATGTCCGTGCCCTTGGCCCGGGTCGTGTCGGGGCCGGGCCCGACCCCGCGCGCCGGGGGCGCCTACTCGCCCCGGCGGTAGGCCTTCAGGTGCCTGAGGAACCGCGCCAGGGCGAAGACGAAGACACCGGCGATTCCCGCGGGGATATACCAGTAGCGCTGCCAGCCGCCCGGGAGCCCGGACGCGACGCGAACGAAGGTGACGAGAAGCCAGACGTCCGCGACCACCACGGCGGCGCTGATCGCCATCGTGATCAGCCGGGCGATCCGCTGCTCGTCGAGTCGGGGCGGCTCCGCTGGGGGTTCGTTCATCGCGCCGTGAAGTAGGAAGTGGTGCGCCCGAAGGGATTCGAACCCCTGGCCTTCTGCTCCGGAGGCAGACGCTCTATCCAGCTGAGCTACGGGCGCGTATGGCGGTGAGTCGCGGGAGTCTACCAGATTTCATCCCCTCCCGCTCCCCCCGTGCGGCTAGTCGAAGCGGGCCACCTCGCGCCAGACGTCCGTGGCCTTCGCGGATCCGACGGTGGTTCCGACCACGATCCCCGCGACGGCGCCGAGCGGGATGTAGGGGCGGTTGGGCCCGTTGATGAAGGCGTCGGGATCGTCCTCGATGGCCGCCTCGAGAAGGGCGCCGACCCAGAGTCCGACCAGGGCCCCCCTTCGCGGGTGGCGCCTCGAGCCGACGCGCTCCGAGAGGGTCCCGATCTGGGAGATCCGTACCGCCACCGGATCCGCCGAGCGCGAGAAACGGACCCGGAGCACCGAGTCGGACTCCATGGAATCGAACCAGCCGGGAAGCCCGACGCGATAGGGCGCGGGCGATGTGACGAGGACGCGATCGCCGGAGTCCCACGACGCGGCCGTGGTCCGAAGGAGCGATCGCCCGGCCTCGTCGGCCAGGCGCGCGGACGCCGCCGCGGGGCCTGCCGCGGCCCCCGTGATCGCGACGGCCGCGAGGATCGGGATCAGGGTTCGAAGCATGTGGAGACGACGGTACCGGAGCCGGGGCCTCGCGTCGAGGGGGCGCGCGACGCCCTTCCCGATTTGACGCCGGGGCCCGGACGACGCAGGATGCCGCCATGATCGTCCTCGCGCTCCTCCTCCTTCTGCCCCTCGTCTTCGTCGTGCCAGGCAGCGATCCCTTCGAGCCGGCGAAGGCGGCGCTCCTTCTGACCGCCGCCGCCGCGCTCGCGGGCGTCTGGATGCACCACATGCTCGGCGGGCTCTTCGCCGAGGGTCCGGCCGACTACGTTCGCCGCGGCCTCACCGCGCTCGCGGCCACGCTCCGGCGCGAGCCGCTCGCCGGCGCAATGGTCGCGTGCCTGGCGGCCTCGGCGCTCTCGACCCTCCTCGCGGATCGGCCCCTCGTCTCGGTCTTCGGCGAGCCGACCCGTCCGGCCGGTTTGCTCGTCGCCGTGGCGATGACCATCCTCTTCGCGTCCTCCCGCGCCGCGTCCGCGTCACCCTCCTGGTTCGACCGGGTCGCCGTCGTCGCCTCCGCGGCGGCCGGCGTCGCGGCGCTCTACGCGCTCGTCCAGTGGGCGGGCCTCGATCCGATGGCTTGGGAAGGGGCGGCGACGGTCGACGGCCGCGTACGGGTTCCGAGCACCTTGGGACACCCGAATCTCCTCGGCGCCTATCTCGCCATGACGCTGCCGCTCTCCTCGTACCTCGCCTGGCGGCATCGCGCGCTCGCGGCACGGACCGGATGGGGGGCGGTCGCGGGCGTCTCGATCGTCGCCCTGGCGGCCACGCTCTCGCGCGGCGCCTGGCTCGCGGCGGCGGTGGCCGCGGTGGCGGCCGCGCTCCTTCTCCTCCTGTCGCGGAGGATGCGCGTCGCCGGCCCCGCGCTCGCGGCGGCGGCGCTCCTCGCCGTCCTTCTCTTCGCGCTTCCCCTCTGGACGCCGCTCGGCGAGGGGTTCCGGACGCGGCTCGGACAGATCGCGGATCTCCGCGCGCCCACCAGCCACTCGCGCCTCCTCCTCTGGGAGGCGGGCGCGCGCATGACGGCCGATCATCC
>DATIQI010000217.1:0-2184 GCA_035470985.1 Acidobacteriota bacterium | reverse complement strand
GTGATCCAGGCCTTGCCGCCGGCCCAACCCGCGACCGACGGCGGGTTCAGCAAATGCTGGCCCATCGAGATTGTCGCCTGATTGAAGTCGGGAACGCCGGGTATCGTTGCGGCGATGAGATAGGGATAGTGGGGCATGCCTTTCTGAGACTACCCCAAGCCCCGCGGCGATTCACCCCGCATCGCCCCGCTTTGGGGCGGACCGGAGCTAGCCCCCCAGCTTCCGAAACACACCGACCACCTTCCCCGCCACCCGCACGTCGGGGTCGGAGGGCTTCACTTCGATCGGGGCGTAGTCCTCGTTCTCGGCGAAGAGGAGGAGCTTGTCCTTCCGGGGGAAGTAGCGCTTCACGGTCGCCTCGTCGCCGATCACCACCACCGCGATGTCGCCGGAGCGCGGCGCCGCGTCGTGGCGGACGATGACGACGTCGCCGTCGAAGATCCCCGCGTTCTTCATGGAGTCGCCGCGCACGCGCAGCGCGAAGTGCTTCCCGCCCCGCGCGAACGAGCCGTCCACCACGTAGGTGTCCTCGACGTGCTCCTCGGCCAGGATCGGCGCTCCGGCCGCGACGCGGCCGATCAGGGGGATCTCGAGGTAGTCGGGCGGCGGGGTCTTGGAGAGTTGGGGGCGAGGACCGGGCACGTCCTCCCGCCCGCGGGCCGGCCCCGTGCGTGAGGCCGGTACGGGCGAACGCCCCTCGATCGCCTGGAGCTCGATGCCACGCGAGGTCCAGCGGTCCCGGCGGATCTTCCCCGCCTGCTCCAGGCGATCGAGGTAGTAGCGCACGCCATTGGTGGAGGCGATGCCGAACGCCGCGCCGATCTCCCGGAGCGTGGGAGGCCGGCCATGCTCGCCCATGTAGTCGGCCAGGTAGGCGAGCATCGCGTCTTCCGATGCAGTACGACGCTGGGGGGGCCTCTTGCGGCGGGCCCCGGGGGCGCTTGGGCGCTTCGGCATACGATCAGGAAGATAGTGCACATTTGTGCAGTTGTCAAGGGGCGCCGTGCGGTTTCTTGGCGCCGGCCGACCCCCACGGTATGCTCTCCCCCGCCATGATCCAACTCGGCACCACCACACTCGAAGGACACGGCGTTCGCCTCGAGCCGCTCGAGCCCGGCCACGCCGACGCGCTCGGCAAGGCCGCCGCCGATGGGCGGCTCTGGGAACTCTGGTTCACCCGCATCCCCGACCCGCCGGACACGACGGCGTACGTCGCCGAGGCCCTCGACGGCCAGAGGGCCGGCCACATGCTCCCCTGGGTGGTCCGGGAACTCGGAAGCGGCGCCATCATCGGCACGACCCGCTACCACGACATCGTGCCCGCCATCGATCGGGTGGAAATCGGCTACACGTGGTACGGCGCCTCCTGGCAGCGGACGCACGTGAACACGGCGTGCAAGCTCCTCCTGATGACGCACGCCTTCGAGACGCTCGGCTGCGCGGTGGTGGGGCTTCGCACCGACAATTTCAATTTCAGGTCGCAGCGCGCGATCGCGGCGCTCGGCGCGAAGAAGGACGGCGTCATCCGCCACCACGGCCAGCGCCGCGACGGCAGTGTCCGCGACACGGTGATCTTCAGCATCCTCGCGGCGGAGTGGCCCGACGTGAAGCGCCACCTGACGCTGCGGCTCGCGCGGAATGGCTGAGAATCGGAGGGAGGCCCGCCCGCGGGGAGCGAGCGCGCAGGCGATCGGCGGCGCGCGTCTCGTCGCGTGCCTCGCGGTCACGCTCCTCGCGCTCCAACTCGCGGCGCCACGCGCGGGCGCGGCCGATCTCTCCAGGGTCTTCGATGCCGGCCTCGGCGGCGACATGGCCGCGGCGCTCGCGATCCTCGATTCGATCCCCGCCGCGCAACTGACGCCCAAGGACTCGGCCACGGCTGGCTGCATCCGCCGCACGTTCCAGTCCCCGCCGACGTCGGAGGGCCTGCCCGCCCGCTCGGGTGCGATCCTCGCCGCGTACCGGAACTACTGGCAGAGCGCGATCTCCGATGCCAGAGGCGACGACGTGAAAGAACGCCCGGTGTATCCCGCGGATTTGCTCGGCAGCATGTATGCGCTGATGGGTATCGATGCGACCGCGCCGCTGCCGCATCCGCTCGGACTCGATGTCCGCGTCATGCCCGCGGCCACCGACGGCCTGAGCATGGGCGGGTTGTTGAAGGAGATCATGTGAGCTTTGACC
>DATIQI010000216.1:0-17510 GCA_035470985.1 Acidobacteriota bacterium | reverse complement strand
AGGAGGTCCTCCTTCGCGAAGCAGATCTCGAGATCGGGAACATCGTTCATGTTCCGGTCGCCCGCGACGGAGGTCTTTCCGGCGATGGCGTGGATCTCCTCCACCGAACCGGTTCCGGGCGAGCGCAGGACGACGGTCGAGAGGTCGATGTCGGAGAGCGAGTAGACGCTGTTCACCGGCTCGACGTAGAGGCACCACTGCGGCTTCCCCGAGCCGAGCCGGAGCGTCTTGTTGCCGCCCACGGTGAAGACCAGCGTCGTGAAGAGCTCCTGCGCCACGTTGATCTGGGTCGTGGCCGACCCCGTGAGCGCGTTCGCGGCCGTGAAGACCACGAAGTAGGTGCCGGCCTCGCCCGCGGACGGCGTCCACGAAAGCGTGCCGGCCGTGTTGGTCCCATTGGCCGCGAACGTCATCCCCGGGACGAGCGGGTCCGCGGTGAGCGAGGAGATCGCGTCGCCGTCGGGATCGGAGGCGGTGACGTTCACGGCGAGCGGATTCCCTTCCGTGCCCGAGACAGCCGCCGGGGCGCCGACGACCGGAGCCCGGTCGGAGTTCGATAGGATCGTCAGGCTCACGATTTGGGTCGTGGATCCGTCTTCGCTGGCCGCGAAGAACGAGAGAAGGTACGACCCCGCCTGCCCGGGCTGAGGGGTCCAGGTGAACGCCAGCACTTCGTTCGTGGGGCTCGGGACGATCTGGACGCCGGGAAGCTGCGGACTCACGGTGAACACGTCGAGCGGATCCCCGTCCGCGTCGAAGGCCTCGGCGCAGATCGTGAGGGGAACACCCTCGGTGCCGACGACCGTGCCCGGTACCGAGATGACGGGCGGACGGTTGGAGAGGACGACCTGGATCGTCGTGCTCGTCGTCCAGGAGCGATCGTTCGCGGCCGTGAAGCTCACGGGCCAGGAGCCGCCGCTGCCGAACCCCGTGTTCCACGCGAACGTCCCTTGCGTGTTGGACGCGTTCGGCGTGAACGTCGCGCCCGGCGGAACGCTGGCCGTGAGCGCGTCGATCGCCGCTCCGTCGGGATCCCCCGCGTAGACCTCGAAGGTCACGAAGCTCCCTTCGTTCGCCTGGACGAACTCGGGCGCCGTGACGAACGGCGCGCCCCCCGTGTCCACGACCTGGATCTGGAGCGACGCGGAACCGGTGAGACTGTTCGTCGCGAGGATCGGCACGTGGTAGATCCCCGCCTGGCCCGGCTGCGGCGTCCAGGTGAACTCGCCCGCGGTGTTGGACGCGTTGGGCACGAGCGTCGCGTCGTGACCGGCGGGAAGCGACGCGCCCTGGAACGTGAGCGAGGCGATCGCCGTTCCATTGGGATCGTGCGCGCTCACGAAGGCGTGGAGCGTGACGCCGACCGCGGCCTGGATCCCGTCGAACTCGAGCCGGACCCGGGGCGCCGCGTCGCAGGCTTGAGGTCGCGCCGGAGGCGCCGCGATCGATGCGAGGGCGAGAAGCGCGAGAGTCGAACCGAGGAATCGAGCCGCGGGGCGCATGGGCTCCTCCACTGGGCGCACGTGGTGCGCTCGGATGCTCGTCTCGCCACCGCGTCGATCGCGAGCGGAAGGTGCCGGCCTAGCGGGCGTCCGACTCGGGGGATGGAACGCGCGGGCCGGGGGCCGAGCCGAGCGGGACGTAGAGGATCATGCCACGGTCCGGAGTCGCCGTCCCGGGGAAAGGCGCGGTCGGCCGCTCCCGCGAGCCGTACCGGAAAAAATTACCCCCCGGCGCCGTCGCCGCTCTGGGCGGGCCGCCGACCCTGCGTGAGGGAGGCCTTCAGGAATTCGCGGTTCAGCCGCGCGATGTTCGCGACGCTGATGCCCTTCGGACAGGAGGCCTCGCACTCCCCGTGATTCGTGCAGGAGCCGAATCCCTCCGCGTCCATCTGGGCCACCATCCGGCGCACCCGCTCCTCGCGCTCGGGCGCGCCCTGCGGGAGGAGCGCCAGGTGGGAGACCTTCGCGGCGGTGAAGAGCATCGCCGAGGCGTTGGGACAGGCGGCGACGCACGCGCCGCAGCCGATGCAGGCCGCGGCGTCCATGGCGAGCTCGGCGTTCTCCTTGCGGACCGGAAGCGCGTTCCCGTCGGGGGCGCTCCCCACGTTGGCGGAGACGTAGCCGCCGGCGGCGATGATCCGGTCGAAGGCGCTTCGGTCGACGATGAGATCGCGCACGACCGGGAAGGAGCCGGCGCGCCACGGCTCGATGGTGACCGAGTCGCCGTCGCGGAACGACCTCATGTGGAGCTGGCAGGTGGTCGTCAGCTTCTTGGGCCCGTGCGGCGCACCGTTCACCACGACGCCGCACATCCCGCAGATCCCCTCGCGGCAGTCGTGGTCGAAGGCGATCGGATCCTCGCCCTTCGCGGTCAGTCCTTCGTTCACGACGTCGAGCATCTCGAGGAACGACATGTCGGGACTCACGCCGTTCGCCGGGTAGGTGACGAACCGCCCCGGCTCGTTCGCGTTCTTCTGGCGCCAGACGTGGAGCGTCAGGTTCATTTGTAGCTCCGGGTCGCGAGATGGACGTTCTCGAAGACGAGCGGTTCCTGGTGCCGGAGCGGCTTCTTCCCCGCGCCCTGGTACTCCCAGACCGCGGCGTGACAGAACTTCTCGTCGTCGCGGCGCGCCTCGCCGTCCTCGGTCTGGTGCTCGGTCCGGAAGTGGCCGCCGCACGACTCCTCGCGCTCCAGCGCGTCGAGACACATCAGCTCGGCCAGCTCCAGGAAATCGGCCACGCGCCCCGCCTGCTCCAGCGCCTGGTTCAGCTCCATCCCGTCGCCGAGCACGTTCACGTTCTTCCAGAACTCGTCGCGGAGCGCCGGGATCTTCCGAAGCCCCTCCTCCAGGCCGGCGCGGTTCCGGGCCATGCCGCAGTGCTCCCACATGATCCGGCCGAGTTCGCGGTGGATGGAGAGGACCGTCCGCTTCCCGCGGATCGAGAGGAAGCGCTTCGTGCGGTCGGCCACCTCGGCCTCCGCCTTCTTCGCCTCCGGATGATCGGGGCCCAAGTCGTCCGGCTTCACCGACGCGAGGTAGTTCCCGATCGTGTAGGGGATGACGAAGTAGCCGTCCGCCAGTCCCTGCATGAGCGCGCTCGCGCCGAGCCGGTTCGCCCCGTGGTCGGAGAAGTTGGCCTCGCCGAGGACGTGGAGGCCCGGAATGGTGCTCATGAGGTTGTAGTCCACCCAGAGCCCCCCCATCGTGTAGTGGGAGGCCGGGTAGATCCGCATCGGCACCTTGTAGGGATTCTCGTCGGTGATCCGCTCGTACATCTCGAAGAGGTTCCCGTACTTCTCGCGGATCGCGTCCTCGCCCAGGCGCTTGATGGCGTCGGAGAAGTCGAGATAGACGCCGAGGCCGCCCGGTCCGACGCCGCGTCCGGCGTCGCACGCCTCCTTGGCGGCGCGCGAGGCGATGTCGCGAGGCGCGAGGTTCCCGAACGAGGGGTACTTCCGCTCGAGGTAGTAGTCGCGTTCGCTCTCGGGAATCTGATCGGGCGGGCGCGTGTCGCCCTGCTTCTTCGGGACCCAGATCCTCCCGTCGTTCCGGAGCGATTCGCTCATGAGGGTGAGCTTCGACTGGTGGTCGCCGCTGACCGGAATGCAGGTCGGGTGGATCTGCGTGTAGCAGGGGTTTCCGAATCCGGCGCCTTTCTTGTAGGCGCGCCAGATGGCGGTCGCGTTCGAGCCCTTCGCGTAGGTGGCGAGGAACATGACGTTCCCGTAGCCGCCCGTCGCCAGGCAGACCGCGTCGGCCATGTGCGATTCGATCTCGCCGGTGACCAGGTTCCGCGTCACGATGCCGCGGGCGCGGCCGTCCACCACGATCAGCTCCAGCATCTCCATCCGCGGGAAGATCCGCACGTTCCCCGCGTCCACCTGGCGCATCATGGCCGAGTAGGCGCCGAGGAGGAGCTGCTGCCCGGTCTGCCCGCGCGCGTAGAACGTGCGCGAGACCTGGGCGCCGCCGAAGGAGCGGTTGGCGAGGAGCCCCCCGTACTCGCGGGCGAAGGGAACGCCGAGCGCCACGCAGTGGTCGATGATCTTCACCGAGATCTCGGCCAGGCGGTGGACGTTCGCCTCGCGCGCGCGGAAGTCGCCGCCCTTGATCGTGTCGTAGAAGAGGCGGTGCACGCTGTCGCCGTCGTTCTGGTAGTTCTTCGCCGCGTTGATCCCGCCCTGCGCCGCGATGGAATGCGCGCGGCGCGGGCTGTCCTGGAAGCAGAAGGACGAGACGCGGTAGCCCAGCTCGCCCAGGCTGGCCGCGGCCGACGCGCCGGCGAGGCCCGTGCCGACGACGATGACGTGGTACTTCCGCTTGTTCGCCGGATTCACCAGCTTCATCTCGAAGCGGTGCTTCTCCCACTTCTCGGCCAGCGGCCCCGACGGGGCGTTCGATCTCAGTTCCATGCGCTCGTTCCCCCGCTAGCGGACGATCCCGAGGAGCACCGCCACCGGGAAGGAGAGATTGCCGATCACGACCACGGCGGTGATCGCGCCCGCGAACGCCTTGCGGAGCGGATTCCAGCGCGGGTGCGAGAGGCCCAGCGTCTGCAGCATGCTCCAGACTCCGTGATAGAGATGAAGTCCGAGCCCGAGCATCGCGAGCATGTAGAACGCGGACACCGGCACGACCTGGAAGCCCGCGACGAAGTTGTGATAGACGTCCCCCTCCACGAAGTCCGGGTGGACGTTTCCGATCGTCAGATGGAGGAGGTGATAGACGACGAAGAGCGCGAGGATCGGCCCGGAGAAGACCATCGTCCTCGAGGCGTACGTGGACTCTTCCCACCGGCGCGTTCGATAGCCGACGGGACGCGCCTTGCGGTTCTCGATCGTGAGCGAGACCGCGGCCCACACGTGGAGCACGACGCATCCGAGGAGCACGCCGCGCGCGATCCAGAGTCCCGCGCCGTGCAGCAGATCGCGGAGCCACTCCGCGTAGTGGTTCATCGCCTCCGGGCCGAGGTAGACCTGGAGGTTCCCGATCATGTGGGCGACGACGAATCCGAAGAGGACGAGGCCGGTGGCGGCCATGACGGCCTTCTTGCCGACCGTTGCGTCGAGGAGCGTTGCGGCGCGAGGCATCCAGGCTCCCGGTTCGACCGAAAGGGGACGCGGATCTGCGTCAAGACGACTCAGCACGGCATTCTACCGCTGTCGGGCCGGAGGGGCAAGCCGGGCGCTCCGGGTCAGGGCATGGGCCCTCGGTACCATGAGTCGAGCGGAACGAGGAGATGCGCTTGCTTGAAGTCGGCCGACTCGAGTCCCACGCCGTAGCGGATCGACTCCACGAGGAGGCGCGTGTGGCTCGTGTTCCCGCGGGCCCAGAGCGTCCGCTCGGTGATCGTCGGGATCTTCCGCCCGCCCGGCCCGTCGATCATCGCCACCTTGTCGGTCACATAGGTCCGGTAGATCGAGCCGCGCCGGTCACGGAACTCCTGCTTCCACGGAAGCGCGGTGGTGGTGTCCACCCAGGTCGTGACGCTCGCGTAGTCGACCGGCTTCTTCGAGACGCTCTCCACCACCCAGCAGGGCTTCCCTTCGAGCACCTCGAAGCGCTCGAGCCGGTGCGTGTCCTCGGAGGCGCTTCGCCCCGCGAATTCCTCGCGCAGGAAGTCCGATCCGAGGAACCGCGAGCGCTCGGGGGCCGAGACGCGGCGGACTTCGCCCGCGGCCGGAACGAACATCCAGCGCTCGTCGTTCCCGCCGGGGTGCTTGCTGACCATGCAGGTCATGCGCCGGACATCGCCCGGCTCGTGGAAGTAGAGCAGGTAGCGCTGCTCCTCGCCCGGGAGATTCAGCCGGAACATGGTCATGAGCCGGTAGCGCGTCGCGCCGGCGCGATCGACCAACTCCATCCGGATCCGCGCGACCGCGTCGTCGCCGGCGTAGTACCAGGCGCGCACGCAGCGCTCCATGATGGCTCGGCCGTCGGGGAGCGCGGGGGCCGCCTTCAGGACGGACTTGGGCTTGGTCTTGGGGGCGGCCTTCAGGGTCGGCTTCGCGGTCTGGGCCGCCGCCGGCGCCGCCGCGATCGCCGCCGCCAGGCTCCACGCCACGGCGGCCGCGGCGCACGCCGCGACCACGATCGCCCGGCTCGCGCGGCGCGCCCTCACGCCAGCACCCTCGGCCCGAGGACGCGAAGGAGCGCCGGCAGGACGAAGAGCGTCGCGATCGCCCCGGCGATCATCAGCCCGGCGAAGAGGAGCCCCACCGTGACGTAGGGCGTCAGGTTCGAGAGAACGAGCGGCAGGAATCCCATCGAGATGACCACCGCGTTCCGGACGATCGCCAGTCCCGGCGTGCCGAAGACGTGCGCCACGGCCTCGTCCAGATCGCGCGTCTCCCGCCAGCGGTTCCGCACCCGTTCCAGGAAGTGGATGGCGAAGTCCACCGAGAGCCCCAGCGCCAGCGTGGAACAGACGGCGATCGGCATGTCGAACCGCCCGCTGGCGAGTCCGATCGCTCCGTACGCGGCAACGATCTCCACGCTCAGCGGAACCATGCAGAAGAGCCCGATCGGCCAGGAGCGGAATTCCAGGACCATGAGGAGGAAGATCACCACGAAGCTCCCGAGGATGGACTGAATCATGCCGCTCACCATGAGCCGTTGCCAGACGAGGTTGATGTGATTCAGTCCCGACCACTCGATGGTAACACCCGCGGGCGGCGGATCGAGTTCCACGAACGCCGCCGCGCGCGCCTGAACCCGCTCCATCGCATGGTTGTCCCCGTCGCGCATCTGGACCCAGACGTTCGCCCGCCGCATCTCGCGATCGAGGAAATTGTCGATGTCGTCGGGGTCGCCCGATCCCTGGAAGAGGAAGAGGAGCTGCCCCACCTCCTCCGACGACTCCGGAATCCGGTCGTGGGCGGCCTCGCCCTGGTGGATCACCCGGTTCAGCCGCCGGACGATGTCGGCCACCGAGGAGGTCTTCCCCACGGCGGGGTCTTCCTCCAGGTCGCGCTGGAAGCGATCGATCCAGGCGACCGTCTCGGAGCGCCGCGCCGCCTCGGGCGCGTCCCCCTCCACAAGGACGTGAGCCATGTACGTTCCGCCGAATCGGGCGTTCAGGACGTCGTGCGCCTCGCGCATCGGGTGTCCGGGACGGAACCAGCGGACCGGGTTGTCGTCGCTTCGAAGCCGCGCGATCCCGATCCCGCCGAGCACGAAGAGGAGGAGCGACGCGAGGAGCACCGTTTTCGGGCGCCCGTACGAGAACGTGCCGATCCAGCGGAGCGCGGGGGCGAACCGGCTCGCGCGCTCGGCGCCGGCGGGGCGCGCGGGACGGAGCGGGAGGAGCGCGAAGAGGGCCGGGAGGAGCGTGTACGTCAGGACGAACGCGATGAGGATCCCGAGCGCGACGAAGACGCCGAAGACCCGCACCGGCGGGATCCCCGAGAGGCCCAGCGAGGCGAACCCGACGGCGGCGGTGACCGAGGTGAACGTGACCGGCCGCGACAGCTCCTGCATCGCCTCCACCACGGCGACGCGCCGGTCGCCGTGGCGGCGGCGCTGGTGCTGGAGCTCGCTCAAGATGTGGACCGCGTCGAGGATGGCGACGGGCATGAGGAAGACCGGGATCATCGAGCTCATGATGTGGACGGTGAACCCGAAGCCGATCAGGCATCCCATCGTCCAGATCACCGAGAGCGCGGCGATCACGCCGACCGGGAGGAGGAACGAGATCTCGCCGAAGAGGAGGAGCACGAGGAGCAGGATCACGATGAAGGCGAGCGGGGCGACCACCGCCATCTGGACGAACATCTCGTGGCCGAAGGTGTCCTCGGCGATCGGGAGTCCCGCCAGGTGGTACGTCACGCCGGGCGCCAGCGCGGCGTCGAGGATGCGGCGGATCCCGCCGGCCACCGCGACCGACTGGTCCTTCGCCGCGATCGGCACGTAGATCGCCACGGCGTCGCCGTTCGCGGAGGCGATCACTTCGTTCAGGTAGGGATTCCCCGCGATCGCGACCCGGAGCGATTCGGCTTCCGCCACGGTGGCCGGAACGCGCTCCATGACCGGATGGATCTCCACGAGATCGGCTTCCGACTGGGGATTGTCGGTCGTCGTGAGGCTCACCACGTCCTCGGGGATCACGCCGGGGATCTCGAGAATCGAGTCGATCGCGACCGCCACGGCGCCCAGCGTCTCGGGACGGAAGACGCCGCGCGGATCGACGACGCCGACGACGATCAGGTCGTGGAGCCCGAACTCCCGCTTCATGCCGTCGTAGACGACCCGGTCGGGCTGCGTCGCGGCGAGCATGTTCTCGGGATCGGTGTCGACGCGGATCCCGAGCGAGGCGACGACGGCGATCACGGTGAGGAGCAGGCACGCGAAGAGGACCGCGCGAGGTCGGTCGAAGGAGAAGAGGACGGCGTGCCGGAGGAGTTTCATCGTGCCGGGGTCAGTATGTCACAACCGTGAAGAGCCACCACCGCGCGCGCTCGGTCCCCTTCGACCGGACGTGGCGCTCGAAGTAGATCTTCATCTCGGCTCCGTCCTGCGTGCGGACGTGGAACCAGTGCTTGCGGAGGTAGCGGTCGGGCATCTGGCGCGTTCCGGGGGAATATTCCTTCCACGAATCGAGGATCGTCTCGACCCGGTACTCCGCGCCCCGCCAGCGGAAGGCCGAAGGGAGGACCGGTTCGCCCGCCAGGAAGGGGCGATCCGCCGTCTCCTCCATCAGCGGCTCGATCGCCTCGCTGATCAGCGACTCCTTCACCTTCGCGCGTCCGCCGCGCGTCCCCCGCGGCCCGTCACCCGAGCGGCGCCAGCCGGAGCGTCAGGGCCTGCTTCTCGGCCGCCTCCCCCGCCCGCGCGAGGAGCGCGTCGAGATCCTCCGCCACCGAGATGTGGCGCCCCGAGAGCGCGTCGGCCTCGCCGCTCGCGAGGCGAAGCAGGAGGCGGACCGACGCCTCGGGCGGGAAGTCCTTCCCCTTCGCCAGCGTCTCCGCGACCCAGGGGAACCACTCCGCCGACCTGGGATGCCCCGCCAGGAGGCGATTCATGTCGGTCCGGACCATCCCCGGGGAGATGGAGAAGACGCGGACGCCGCGGGACGCGACCTCCGCCGCGACGCACTCGGTGAGCCGGATCAGGGCGGTCTTCCCGACGCAGTAGGAGGAGAGGAAGTCGTACGCGCGGGTGCCGACCCCGCTCGAGACGTTCACGATCCGCCCGCCGCCGCGCGCGAGCATTCCCGGGAGGACGAAGCGCGCGCCGAGGAAGGGGCCCTTCGCGTTGATCTCGACGCCGCGCCACCACTCGTTCGGGTCGCACTCCGAGAGGGGTCCGAGCGGTTCGGCCACGCCCGCCGCGTTCACGAGGAGCGTGACCGGGCCCAGGTCGCGCTCCACGGCCGTGACCGTTCGCTCCACGGCGGCGGCGTCGGTCACGTCGGCGGCGTAGGCGCGCGCGCGACCGCGGGCGGCGGTGATCCGGCTCGCGGTCTCCTCGACCTGCGACCCGGTGCGCGCGACGACGGCGACCGCCGCGCCGGCCACGGCCAGCGCTTCGGCGTACACGCGTCCGAGACCGCGCCCCCCGCCCGTCACCAGCGCGACCTGCCCTTTCATCGACTCACCAGCCGCCATTCAGCCCTCCGTCGCCGGTCGCGCCTTCAGGGTGACCCGGATCTCGTGCCCGCCGCCCGCCGCCTTCACCCGGCGCGTCACGATGTCGCCGTTTCGCTCGGCCCACCGCTTCTGCTCCGCGGTCGGGCGCGGCGCCTCGTCCAGGATGATCTCCTTCGCCAGCTCCGCGTGTCCTTCGGCGCTCAAGACGAAGTGGATGTGCCTGAAGATGCCGCTTCCCGGATAGGAGCCGGGGACGATCGTGTCGAAGACGATGGAGCCGGAAGCGTCGGCGTAGGCGGTGGCGTGGAGCCTCGCGCCGCGCGGGCCCCGTTCGCGGCCGTCGTCCCCGCGATCGTAGTAGCCCGCGTGGTCCGTCTGATAGACGAGGAGCTTCGCGCCCGGCAGGGCCTTCGCGCTCTCCGCGTCCTCGACGCGAACGTAGAGGGTCAGGGGCTCTCCCGGCTCCGACGGAGGCGCCACGCGCACCCGCGAGGGGTTCTCGACGGGATCGGCCTTCGTGGGCGCGGCGCCGGCGGACGGGGGGACCACGAGCGAGCCGAGCGCGACCGCGGCGACGAGGGTCCTGAGCACGAACGTCATTCATTCCTCCGATTGGCCCGGCCTTGACCTCCATCGTACCATCCGCGGAACCCCGAACGGAGGAGGAGGGTCCATGGCGCAGCCGTTCCACTACTCGTTCCACGTCCGCGATCTGGAGTCCACGCGTCGCTTCTACGGGGGCCTCCTCGGCTGCCGCGAGGGGAGGAGCACGGCCGATTGGGTCGACTTCGACTTCTTCGGGAATCAGATCTCCTGCCACGTCACGGGGCCCGTCCTCGACACGCACGACACGGGGAAGGTGGACGGCGTCGCGGTTCCGATGCCCCACTTCGGCGCGATTCTCGAGTGGGCCCAGTTCCACCAGGCGGCGGAGCGGCTGCACGACGCGGGGATGCCCTTCATCATCGAGCCGCGCACCCGATACGCCGGGATGCCCGGCGAGCAGGTGACGATGTTCCTCCGCGACCCGAGCGGGAATGCCCTCGAGTTCAAGGCCTTCCGAAACCCCGAGCACGTCTTCACCGCCTAGGGCCGGCGGCGCCGTGAACCTCCCGAAGCGCGCCGGCGTGGTGATCGTCGGAGGCGGCGTGATCGGCGCGAGCGTGGCCCATCACCTGACGGCCCTCGGGCGGCGCGACGTGGTCGTGGTCGATCGCGCCGAGAGCCCGGGCCGCGGGAGCACCGGGTTCGCGACGGGCGGGTTCAGGGCCCAGTACGGGACCGCGATCAATATTCGCCTCTCGCTGCTCACGCGCCGCGAGCTCCTCCGGTTCGAAGAGGAGACCGGGATCGATCCCGGCTACGCGCAGGCGGGCTATCTCTGGCTCGCTTCGAGCGAGGCCGCGATGACCGCGCTCCGCGACGCGAACCGGCTCCAGCACGAGGAGGGACTTCACGAAGCCGCGATCGTGGGGCCCGGCGAGATCGCGCGGATCAATCCAGCCGTCTCGCTCGAAGGCGTGATCGGGGGCGCCTTCTGTCCGACCGACGGCTTCATCCGGCCGCTCCGGATCCTGGAAGGCTACCGAGCGGCGGCCGAGCGCGCGGGCGCGCGGTTCTGCTGGGGGGTCGAGGCGATCGGGATCGAACGCGACCGCGAGGGACACGCGACCGCGGTGACGACGTCGGCGGGACGCGTGGAGACGGAGCTCGTGGTGAACGCGGCCGGCCCGTGGGCGCGGGAGGTCGCCGAGCTGGCCGGAGTCGATCTCCCCGTGGAGCCGCTCCGTCGCCAGGTCGTTCCGACCGCGCCGACGCCCGCGCTTCCGGAAGCGATGCCGATGACGATCTGGGCCGACGACGGGTATCACCTGCGCGTTCGTGACGGGCGCGCCCTCCTCCTCCGGCCCTCGCCCGGCGTCCCGGGCCGGCCGTTCGACGCCTCGGTCGACGACGCGTGGATCGCCGCGGTCGAAGCGATGACGCGCGCGCGTGTACCCGCCCTGGCGGAGGTCTCGGTGGATCGGGCCGGGGCTTGGGCGGGTCTCTACGAAGTCTCCCCCGACAAGCACGCGATCCTCGGCGCGGCGCCGGGGTGTCCGAATCTCTGGCTCGTGAACGGGTCGTCGGGACACGGCGTCATGCACGCGCCCGCTCTCGGACTCCTGGCGGCGGAGATGATCGCGTACGGACGGGCGACGAGCCTGGAGGCGGAGGCGCTCCGGCCCAGGCGGTTCGCCGAGGGAGCCGCGATCGAGGGTCCCGCGCTTCTCTAGCCATAGTCAAGTCGCTGCCCCCGAGCGAGATAACGCTCCAGCAAGATTACGCGCAAAAACAATGAGCCCCGACGCTTGCGCGCCGGGGCCCTGGAGAGGCGAGCGATGCTCCCCACACCGCACCGCCTCAGCCGATTCGGCAATATGTTCCTACTTACCTGAAACGAATTCCCAGCCCTAACTGCGCAGAAAAAGTGAGGGGTGGCAAAAAATGAGGCCCCGGGACGGAGACGCAGAGAGGCCCCGGAGCCAGGCTCCGAGGCCTCTTACTGCCGGTGGCGCTCCCCACGCCACCTGCCCCTAGGGGGCCACTTCCACCGAGTACTACCTCACTTGAGGATCGTGAGTTGGCCGGATTCCACCCCGTCGCGCGTCTCGAGGCGATAAAAGTAGACGCCCGAACGGAGCTTCCCGCCTCGATCGTCCCTACCATCCACGCGCACGTCGTGCCATCCGGTGTTCATGGTTTCGTCGGTCAACCGCCGGACGAGCCGGCCCTGCACGTCGTGCAGCGTCGCGCGGACGCGGCCGGCCGTCCGGATTTGGAACGTGAGGACCGCCTCCGGATTGAGCGGATTCGGCGAGACGGAAGCCGCCAGCAGGCTGCCGGTCCCGATCACCTCGATCGTCAGGGAGGCAATGAAGGTCGTCCCGCCGGTCAGCGATCCCGTGATCGTCACGGGCACCATCTGGCGGCCCGAGACGAGCGAGAAGAGATTCCGGAGGTCCTCCTTCCCGAAGCAGAACGTGGCGTCCGCGAGCATGTCCTTGTCCTGGTCCCCGACCACCACGGGCTTCGTCGCGTCGATGCCGATGGACGAGACGCTGCCGGTTCCGGACGAGTTCATCCGCACCGTGTTCCAGTCCACGTCCGTGAGGAGGAACGATCCTGCGGCCGGTTCGATCGCCGCGCAGAAGCTCGGCTTTCCGGATCCGAGCCGGAGGGCGCCCTTCGTCGTCTGGTACGCCATCACCGCGATCACGTCGAGCACCGCGATCTGGGTCGTGGCCGACCCCGCGTCGGTTCCGTCGGTCGCCGAGAAGATCGCGAAGTAGGGCGAGCCCGCCGCGTCGGAGTACGTCGTGGCCCAGTGGAACGAGCCCGTGTTGTCGCCGTTGTCCGTGAACGTCGGGCCGCTCGGGAGATCGGAGAGGTCCGCCGACAGCGCCAGCGCTCCCGCTCCGTCCGGATCGCTCGCCGAGACCGAGAAGGCGAGCGTCTCGCCTTCGCTCACCGACCGATTGGCGGGAGCGCTCACCGTCGGAGCCCGGTTCGCGTTCGCCACCGCGATGATCGTTGTCGCCGTGGCCGTGGCCGGACCCGCCGTCGCCGCGAACGACACGACGTGGGAACCCGCGTCGTCGTACGTCGGGGTCCAGGTGAGCGTCCCTTCCCGCTCCAACGCGTTGATCGCCGCGTCCGAGAACTCCGCGTCGTTTCCCGCCGGCAGACCGGAGAGATCCGCCGTCAGCGTGATCGCGTCGCCGTCTTCATCGTGAGCGAGAACCGCCATCGAGAACGGAACTCCCTCCGTCGCGGCCGCGCTCGCCGGAGCCGTCAGGGCCACCGGGCGATCCGTGTTCGTGACGTCGATGCTGAAGGACTCCGTGTCGGACGAGCCCGCCGTGGTGGCGGTCGCCGTGGCCGGATACGTTCCCGCGTCGTTGTAGCCCGGCGCGAGCGTGATCTCGTTGCCCGCGATCGAGCCGAAGCCCGGTAGCGTGGCCGAGTGGGCGATCGGATCGTTGTCCGGGTCCGACGCCGCCAGCGTCACGGACGCCGAACCGCCCTCCGCGACCGTCTGGTTCGCGATCGGTTGGAGGTCCACCGGGCGATCCGTGTTGGCGACGTGGATGGTGAAGCTCTCGTTGTCGAACGAGCCGGCCGTCGAAGCCGCGGCGAGGGCGGGATGCGCGCCCGCGTCGTCGTAGCCGGGCGCGGCGGTCACGGAACCCGTGCCGTCGCCGTTGTCGGTCAGCGTGGCGAACAGAGGCGCCGCCAGGAGCGAGAGCGTGATCGTCTCTCCGTCGGGATCCGACGCGTTGAGGGGCATCGAACCCACCGCGCCCTCCGCGACGTTCAGGTCGGCGATCGGATCGAGCGCCACCGAGCGGTCGGTATTGGTCACGGAGATCGCGAAGGCCGCCGTGGCGGAGCCGTCGCACGACTCCGAAGCCGTCACCTCCGCCGAGTAGGACCCGGCATCCTCGAAGCCCGGCGCGAGCGTGATGTTTCCGCTCCCGCCGCCGTTGTCCACGAAGGAGCCGAACGCGGGCAGCGTCGTCGCGAGGGTGATCGCATCGCCCTCCGCGTCCGCCGCGACGACCGGGACGGCCAGCACGTCGCCTTCGGCCACGGTCTGATCCGCGATCGGCGAGATGTCCGGCGTCGACCCGACGTTCGCCACGTCGATGGTCGTCGTGGCCGTCGCCGTATTGCCGCTCACCGCCGTGAAGACCACGGCGTACGACCCGGCCATGTGGCAGTCGGGCGTCCAGGTCAGCTGTCCCATGGCCAGGGCGGCCGGAAGCGGGTCTCCCACGATCGCGAACGCCGCGTCGTTTCCGACGGGGAGCGCGGAGAGATCCGCGCTCAGGCTCGCCACCGGCTCGCCGTCCGGATCGGACGCCGAGACGTCCACCGTGAGGAGACTCCGCTCCGACGCGCTCAACGACGCGGGAGCCGTGAGGACCAGGCCCTGATCGGTGTTCGAGACCGTGATCCCGAACGTCACCGATGCCCCGCCTGCCTCGGAGACGGCTGCGCTGTAGCTTCCCGCGTCGCTGAAGCCCGGGGTGAGCGTGATGCTGGTGCTGAGATCGCCCGCCCCGGACGAGGGCGCGTTCAAGGCGCCGAAGCCTGGAAGCGTCGCTGCGAGAGAGATGAGGTCACCCTCCGCGTCGCTCGCATGGACCGGCACTGTCGCTGTCGAACCCTCCGCCACCACCACGTCCTCGATCGCGTCGATCGTGGCCGGGGTGTCCAGGCGGAGGATGGTGAAGGGATTGCTGGTCGCTGCCTGCGCGTTCGACGACGCGTCGTGCGCCGTCACGCGGATCGCCCCCGAGGTGTTCGAAGCGAGCGAAGGGGCGGTCCAGGAGTACGAGCGGTCCGCGCCCCCCACCGTCGCGATGGGGTTCGGGAACGTCGCGCCGCCATCGGTCGAGTACTCGAGATCGAACGACTGGAGCAGATGATTGTCCGACGCCGTCCACTCGATCAGAACCGACGCGCCGGCGGCGTACGATTCGCCGCCCGCGGGGTTGGTGACCGCGACGGACGGAGGTGCCGTATCCACGCCGGTCCCGCTCAGCGCGACCGAGGCGGAACCTCCGTCGCTCGTGATCGAGACGGAGCCCGTGACGGCCCCGAGGGCGGTCGGCTGGAAATTCGCCGAGAAGGAGACCGAGGCGCCCGCCCCGAGGGCCAGGGGCGCCGCGCCGGCGAGGGAGAATCCTTCGGCCGCTCCCGACGCCAAGGCCGGGAGCGCCACGTTCAGGGTCCCGCCGCCTGTGTTCTGGATCGAGACGGCCACCGTCCCGTTCGCGCCCAGCTCCACGGGTCCGAAGTCGTGCGACAGAGGGGTCACGGAGAGGGCCGGCGGGGTTAGGTCGTCGTCCACGATGGTGATGTCCGTGGCCGAATTGGTCCCAAGGATCGCGCCGCCGGAAGGATCCGACAGAATCGCCCTGAACCGACGGTTCCCGTCGGCGATGTCGTTGGGGATCAGGCTGATCGAGACGACCTTGGGCGTGGCGTCGCCGGCCGGCCACGTCAGAAGCGAGGAGAGCCCGACGTAATCCACGCCGTCGATGGCCTCCGCCCAGAAGGTGTCGTCCGTCACGACGCTGACCGATACCTCGCCGTCGGCACCGCCGGTTCGGGAGACGACCAGATTGGCGAGCCCTTCCGACTCGGAGTAGGAGTACGAGGTCGCCTCGAACGCGATGGTCCCCGCCGAGGCGTCGTCGTTGAGGATCGTGACGGGGGCGCTTGACCGGTTGATCACCGCGCCGCCTTGAGGATTCGAGAGCGTGAAGAGGAACTGCATGTCCCCGCCGCCCTCGGCATTGTCGATGATCGGGATCACGACGGTCTTTGGCGTCGTGACACCCGAGGCCCACGAGAGGGTGCCGCTCGTGGAGCCGTAATCGGTGCCTGCAAACGCCGTCCCGTCCACAGTGGCGTAGTCCACCGACACGGCTCCGGTCGAAGAAACCGTGCGCGTCACGCTGACGGCAACCTGCCCGAGAGCTTCACCCACCGTGTAGGTGGCGAACTGGATCGAGAGGGTCGGCGAGCCGGGCGTCACCGTGATCTGGGTGCTCGCGGAACCGCTGAAGAGACATGGGAGCGTGGCGCAGCCGTTCGACGCCGTGAACGTGAAGGTCGTTGTCTGGGTCGCGAGCGGCGTCCAGGTGAACGTCCCCGTGGCCAACGGGGTGTTGATCCCGGTGACCGAGAACTGCGCGGTCGTTTTCGATAGCCCGGACATGACCATCCGCTCGATCAGGTCGCCGTCGGGGTCGGTAGCAGTGACCTGGAATGTGATGGAAATCCCGGCCGGCGAGGAGACCGTCGCGGGCGCCGTGACCACCGGCGAGAGGCTCGGCGTCACCACCGTAATCGTGGTCGTAGCCGAGCCCGTCAGCGAATTCACGCCGGAGACCGCCTCGAACAAGATTGGGTAGGAGCCGGCTTCGCCGGGCGCCGGAGTCCACGCGAAGTCCCCGCTCGAAACGTCGGGTGCCGGTGTGAAACTCGCACCGGCGGGAAGGCCGCTCGCCGTGAGACTCGTCGCGACCTCTCCGTTGGGGTCGGTGACATAGACCGAGAATGCGATCGCGGCGCCTTCGACGCCGCTCACGGTCGGGGGGGCGGAGACGTTCGGCGGGTAATCGAGATCGTTGTTCAGGATGGTGACGACCGACTGCGAGGCGGCCGCATCGAGTGAGGCCCCGCCTGTCGGTGCCGTAATCCCGACCGTGAACGTCCGGTCTCCGTCCAGCAGGAGGTTGTCGATCAGAGGCACCAAGATCACCTTGGCCGAGGCATCGCCGTCGGCCCACGTGACGATCAGCTCTTCCGGCGTGAAGTAGTTCGCGAAATCCCGGCCGTTCAGCGCCGTGCCATTGTCCGTATACCAACTCACGCTCACGGTGCCGCTGCTCCCGCCGGAACGGTGCAAGACCAGCTCGGCGGCATTGGAGCCCTCCGACACAGAGAGCGCCGCCGGCGAGATCGAGATGGAACCGGACGGGCTGCTCGCGGCTTGCACGGCCCGGAACGCGTTGACGACCGGCTGCTGGGTCATGCGGATCGACGACGAGGAGGACGCGGGAGAGCCGGCAGACGCGGCGGCAGAGGCAGCGGTGTCGAGTGACGAGCCGCGCGAAAAGGTCATCGTGCGATCCGACGGCACGGTCACCTACGTCGGCAAGGACATGGCCTACCAGCTCTGGAAATTCGGACTGCTCGGCCGCGATTTCCACTATCGGGTCTTCACCGGGCAGGCGGGCAGGCGGCCGCTCTGGTCCACGACCTCCAGTCCCGAGGCCGCGTCGGCCGAGGCTCCGTCGTTCGGACGGGCTGCCTGGGTATGCAACGTCATCGACACGCGGCAGTCGTACCTGCAGAAGCTG
>DATIQI010000215.1:0-4970 GCA_035470985.1 Acidobacteriota bacterium | reverse complement strand
CTTCATGGATCTCCTTCCGGACCGTGTGCAGGTTTACCTCATGCGGGAAGTCCGACGAGAACATGAACGCCTGCTCGCCCGCTACTTTGACCGCGTAGGGCAGATCGCTTTCCCCGCCTTCCCAGGTGACGCCGATGACGTCGAAGCGGACCGGCCGGTCGAAGAGCCGCCGCGCCGCCAGCCAGCGCGCCGCGGCGCGCGCGGTGTCCTCGCGCTTCTTCGCGCCCACCGCCAGCAGCGGCCCGCCCGGATCGCGCTCGGCGCGGAACTTCACTTCGACGAAGACGACCGTCTCGCGGTCGAGGGCGACGAGATCCAGCTCGCCGCGCCCCTCGCGCGCGTTCCGGTCGAGAATCCGATACCCCCGCAACAAGCAGAACTGCTCGGCGATGGCCTCGCCGCAGCGCGCCGCCCGCTCCCGCCACATCCCCGCCTCCCCGGCGCCCCCGCGCCGCTCCCCTAGAAGAGCTCGATCACTTCCTGCACGCAGAGGAGCTCCCGGACGGGGCGGAAGCTCTTCCGATGGAGATCGCACGGCCCGTGCGCGCGAAGCGCCTCCAGGTGATCGGGCGTGCCGTACCCCTTGTTCTCCTGGAATCGGTAGACCGGATAGGCCGCGGCCATCTCGTCCATCATCCGGTCGCGCGTCACTTTCGCGAGGATGGAGGCGGCGGCGATGGAGAGGCTCCGCGCGTCGCCGTCCACCACGGCCTCGCAGAGGACCGGCGGAGGGACGAAAATGACGTCTCGACCGTCAATCAAAAGGCCCTGGGGTTGGATCCCCAGGGCCTCCACCGCTCGCCGCATCGCGAGGAGCGTCGCCATCCGGATGTTGAACGCGTCGACTTCGGCCACGCTCGCGACGCCGATCCCGCTGGCCGTCGCGACCGCCCGGATCCGCTCGAGGGCCGCCTCGCGCTCGGCGGCGGTCAGCTCCTTCGAATCGCGAACCCCTCGGAGCGTCGCCTCGGGAGGGAGCGCGACGCACGCCGCAACCACCGGGCCCGCCAGCGGTCCCCGGCCGGCTTCGTCAACGCCGGCGATCGGTCCACCCCAGCGCGCGCGGTACTCGTCGTCGAATCGTGCGAGGCGGCTACGCCTCATCGCCTCCCATCTTCTCGCGCTCGTCCACCTTGGCCGCCTTGCCGGTCCGGCCGCGGAGGTAGAAGAGCTTCGCGCGACGGACCTTGCCGGTGCGACCCAGCTCGATCTTCGCGACGCCCGGCGAGTGGAGCGGGAAGGTCCGCTCGACGCCGACGCCGCCCGAGATCTTGCGCACCGTGAAGGTCTGGCGCAGACCCCCACCGCGAATGTTCGTCACCACGCCCTGGAAGACCTGGGAGCGTTCCTTCTCCCCCTCCACGACGCGCACGTGAACCCGCACCGTGTCGCCCGGGCGGAAATCTGCCGTCCGCTCCGTGCGGAACCGGGATTCGAAGCGCTCCAACACACTCATGACTGAGCCTCCTCCTTCTGTATGGCTTCCAGCAACGATCGGTCTTCGTCGGAGAGCGGCCGCCCCTTCAAGAGGTCGGGACGCCGCTCCAGGGTCCGGCGGAGCGCCTCGCGGCGCCGCCAAATCCGGATCTCCTCGTGGTGGCCGCCCTTCAGGACTTCGGGGACGACCAGCCCCTGAAACGAATCCGGACGAGTATAGACGGGCGCGGCCAGGAGCGCCTCCGAAAAAGCGTCCGCCCGGGCCGACTCTTCGTTGCCCAGCACGCCGGGCTGAAGCCGCGCCACCGCGTCCAGGATGACCAGCGCGGCGGGCTCTCCGCCCGACAGAACATAGTCTCCGATCGAGACTTCCTCCGCCCCAAGGGCCTCGATGGCCCGCTCGTCGATTCCGAGGTAACGGCCGCAGACGAGCACGAGATGCGGCTCCAGCGCCAGCTCTCGAACCCACCCCTGGTCGAGCGTCCGGCCCTGGGGGCTGGTGACCAGCACCCGAGGTCGCGCGCCCGGCGCGGCGTGCCGCACGCTCTCGTAGGCGGCCGCGATCGTGTCCACCTTCATGACCATCCCCGCGCCCCCGCCGTAGGGATCGTCGTCGGTCGTTCCATAGCGGTCGGTCGCGAAGTCGCGAATCTGGACCAGATCGACCTCGAGCAGCCCTTTCTCGCGGGCGATCCGGATCATCCCCTCCTCGAGGGCGCCGGTGAATACGCCCGGATTGAGGGTCAGGATCGAGAGGCGCATCGTCGGCTCCTCACGTTTGGCCGGTCGGCGTCGCGGGTCCCGGCGGCTCCGGCAGCCCCGGAAGCCCGGGCGGCGGATCGAGGACGATGACGCCCGCTTCCAGATCCACCGAGCGAAGCACCGTGTCGAGGAGCGGGATCAGGATCTCGGTCCCCTCGCCGCGCACGGTCACGACATCGTTCGCTCCGGTCGAGAAGACCTCCGCCACGCGGCCGAGCACGGCGCCGGACGACGTGCGCGCCTCCAGCCCGACCAGATCGAAGCGGTAGTACGTTCCCTCGGGGAGCGGCGCCACCTGGTCACGGCGGATGGAGAGTTCCGCGCCGTGGAGCGTCTCGGCGTCGTTCCGCGTCTCGATTCCCTCGAAGCGGACGAGCCAGCGCCCCTGGAACGGGCGCGACGTCTCGATTTTCAGCGTTCGGGAGAGACCCGACGGGAGCAGCGCGGCGAAGACGCGCCCCGCGGCGAACCGCCCGGGCGTGTCCGTCGTCGGCTCCACGACCACCTCGCCGCGGATTCCGTGCGCGCGGGCCACGATCCCGACCAGGATCGGGGTCGCGCCGCCCGGGGCGTCAGTCGGCAATCTCGAGGGTCGCCCGAATTCCCTTCGCCGACGCCGCCGCCGAAAGAAGCGTGCGCATCGCGTGCGCGGTACGGCCTTCGCGTCCGATCACCTTGCCCAGGTCGCCGGGAGTGACCCGGAGCGTCAGGACCATGGTGTCGCCGCTGTCGCGCTGATCCACGTGCACGCCTTCCGGATGGTCCACCAGCTGGCGGGCGCAGTATTCGATGAATTGCCTCACGGGCGCTCCGAGTTCGGGGATCCGGGGTTACTTCTTGCTCTTCTTCGGGGCCTTCGCCTTCGCGGGCTTGCGCTGGCCGGCCTTCGCCTTCGCGCGCGCCTTGGACTTCTTCTCGCTGCCCTTCGTCGCGGCCTTGCGCTTGGCGGGCGCCTTCTTCTTCGCGGCGGCCTTCTTCTTCGCGGGCTTCGCCGCCGGCGCGTCCGCGGCGGCCGGCGCCTCGGCCTTCGGCATCGGGGCCGGACGCAGCGCTTCCGGAGCCACCTTCGCCATCATGACCTTCACCGACTCGGACGGCTGCGCGCCGTGGCGCATCCACTTCGCGAACTTCTCCGCGTCCACCTCGAACTTGGACGGCGTCGTGAGCGGATCGTAGTAGCCGAGCTGCTCGATGAACCGCCCGTCGCGCGGGTAGCGCGAATCCGCGACCACGACGCGGTAGAACGGCCGCCCCTTGGCGCCCGCTCGCTTCAACCGAATGACGACTGCCATGCTTCACTTCCTCCGTGGGTGTGGCGACGATGCTCGGCCTGGCTAGCGGATTCCCATGGGGAACTTCCCCCGCATCCCGCCGAGGCGCTTCATCATCTGTTGGGCCTGCTCGAACTGCCGGAGCAGGCGATTGACGTCCTGGACCGTCGTGCCGCTGCCGCGCGCGATGCGCTTGCGGCGGCTGCCGTCGATGATCTGCGGACGTTCGCGCTCCTGGCGCGTCATCGATAGGATGATCGCCTCGGTGCGCTTCATCTCCCGTTCGTCCACGCGGGCGTCCGCGGGCATCCGGACTCCCGGGAGCATCTTCATGATCTCTTCCATCGGCCCCAGCTTCTTCATCTCCTGGAGCTGGTGGAGGAAATCCTCCAGCGTGAAGCGGTCCTTGCGGAGCTTCTTCTCGAGATCGACCGCCTTCGCGAGGTCGAGCCGCTCCTGCGCGCGCTCCACCAGCGTGAGGACGTCCCCCATGCCGAGGATGCGCGACGCCAGCCGGTCGGCATGGAACGCCTTCAGACCGTCCAGCTTCTCGCCGACGCCGAGCCAGCGGATCGGCGCCCCGGTCACCGCCCGGAGCGAGATCGCCGCCCCGCCGCGCGCGTCGCCGTCCATCTTCGTGAGCACGTAGCCGCTCACCGGGAGCCGCGACGTGAACGACTGCGCGATCTGCACCGCGTCCTGGCCGGTCATGCCGTCCAGCACGAGGTAGCTCTCCGTCGGCTCCAGCGTCTTGTGGACCCGCGCCACCTCGTCCATCAGCGCGTCGTCCACGTGGAGCCGCCCCGCCGTGTCCGCGACGAGGAGATCGAACCCCTCGCGATCGGCCCGCCGGCGCGCCTCCTTCGCCAGCGCCACCGGATCCTTCGTCTCCCGGTCGAGATGGATCGGCGCGCCGATCTGGCCCGCTAGGACTTCGAGCTGATCGATGGCCGCCGGCCGCTGCAGGTCGAGCGCCGCGAGGAGCACGCGCTTGCCGCGCGACTTCCAATGCTTCGCCAGCTTCGCCGCGGTGGTCGTCTTCCCGGAGCCTTGAAGCCCCGCGAGGAGGAGCACGGCCGCGCGATTCGACGGAAACTGAAGCCCCGCCGGAGCCGGTCCACCCAGGAGCTTCACCAACTCCTCGTGGACGATCTTCACGACCTGGTTGCCCGGCGTGACGCTCTTCAAGATCTCGGCGCCCACCGCGCGCGCCTCGACCGCGCGCAGGAAGTCGCGCGCTACGTCGAGATTCACGTCGGCCTCGAGCAACACGCGACGGATCTCGCGGAGCGAGTCCTTCACGTCTTGCTCGCTCAACCGTCCCCGGCCGGCCAGTTTTTGGAAGACGCCGTGGAGGCGTTCGGTCAGGCTTTCGAACACGGCGTCGGGCCCCTTGTATTCGGAATCGCAGAAGTATTGCACTTGCAGGCGCTTATGCTCGTGGAGCGACGCGAGCAGGAGACAGAGTTGGTCCTGGAAGTCGTTCAGGTCGGCGGCGGG